>DOHD01000134.1:4976-5457 GCA_003535455.1 Acidimicrobium sp. | reverse complement strand
TATACATCTGTTGATTTATACGCTCATGAACTTAACGAAATAGGAAATAATTTAAGGATAAGAGTGACCGGAAATCTTACGCGTGGTGTTGTAGCAATAGGCTGGGCGCAGCTTTCTACCGAAGCTAGTCAAAATAGTATTTCAGATTTTGATTACCAAGTTTTAGGATCTGCATTTGACGCAACGCGTAGAGAAATTAACTCCTGTTTTGAAATCGGGGACGTATCAAGAATAGGAAGTGATCATCGTTACGTATTCTATATCAGCTCAATTATTGATTTTTATAGCCCTCGTTGGACTAGCATTAATGTGTCATCAATTATCGTCGACAACGGGCAATGTGGCGAATCAAGAAATGAAAAAGGGTTTTTGCCTAAACTTTGAAAGTTATTATTGTGAAAAACGTTTACAAAGCTTTCATCGCGTCGTCTACATCTGCCGGGCCCGACAATGCCGCTGTCGCATATTGCTTGCCAGTTAC
>DOHD01000134.1:4654-4857 GCA_003535455.1 Acidimicrobium sp. | reverse complement strand
CAAAGTGGCAAATCGCGACGGCAAAAAACTATCCGTATTATTTGTCTGTGTGCACAACGCGGGTCGATCGCAAATTGCCGCGGGTTGGGTGCGCCACCTCGCGCAAGACCGAGTCGATGTCTATTCGGGCGGCTCGAACCCGGGCAACGCTGTTAATGCCGCGGCAGTCGAAGCGATGCGTGAAGTTGGCATCGACATCGCCA
>DOHD01000134.1:2141-4617 GCA_003535455.1 Acidimicrobium sp. | reverse complement strand
CCGATCTTTCCGGGCAAGCGTTACGAAGATTGGGCCCTCGAAGACCCAGCGGGTCTCGGAGTCGACGCCGTGCGACCGATTCGCGACGAGATTCGCCGTCGTGTGATAAAACTGCTCAACGATCTCGGCATAGAAACGAAGCAATAATGCGACCAACAAATCTCACTCAACGACTTTTCGCCGAAGCACTCGGCACCGCACTTCTGATCATTTCGGTCGTTGGTTCTGGAATCATGGCGACAAACCTCACCGACGATGTCGCGCNNAATTTCGGTCGTCGGCTCGGGCATCATGGCGACAAATCTCACCGATGATGTCGCACTTCAACTTCTCGCAAACGCCGGGGCAACTGTTGGCGCGCTGATCGCTCTCATCTTGATGTTCGGTCCGATCTCGGGTGCGCATTTCAACCCGGTCGTCACCGCGGCGACTTGCATATTCGACGCGCGACCATGGCGTGAGTTGGCGCCGTATGCGATCAGCCAAACAATCGGTGGCATCGTCGGCGCGGCAATTGCTAACTCAATGTTTAGTCTCGACATTCTTGGGCCGTCGACAAAAATTCGCGAAGGCTCTGGCATTTGGCTCGGCGAAGTTGTCGCTACTGTCGGCTTGTTGCTTGTGATTTTTCTGATCGCTCGTGGGCCGCGACCCGATGCGGTGCCTGTCGCCGTCGGTGTATGGATAGGCGGTGCCTACTGGTTCACGTCATCGACATCTTTGGCTAATCCCGCCGTGTCGATTGCCCGTAGTTTCACCGAATCTTTCGCGGGTATCGCACGCGAGTCGGTGCCGATGTTTATCGTTATGCAATTAATCGGCCTTGTCATCGCCACGCTCATCTTGTCGGCGTTTATCGCTCGCAAACCGGCTAGCTGACTAGTTTTCTCAGTTCGCCAAGCTCGCCAAACTCGCCAAACTCGCCAAACTCGGCGGGCGAGTGCGATGAACTACGACCCACACCGAGATAAGTAACGGGCATCGCGCCGAAGTCTTTGTCGTGCCACAAGTTGCGACCGTCAACGATTAGACACTCACGCATGTCGCGCACGAGCCTGTCGGCATCGAGTTCGCGAAATTGCTTCCATTCGGTCACCAAAAACAGCACGTCGGCATCGACGACCGCGTCATATTGACAATCGACAATTTCAAATAGATTTGGCGCGATACTGCTGAACATCGGCAACCATTTGACGAGCGGGTCGTGAGCAACGACGGTTGCGCCCTCGGCAAGCAGCCGCCGAATCAGCGTCAGGGCCGGTGCGTCACGTATGTCATCGGTCTCGGGCTTGAACGAAAGCCCCCAAATCGCGCATCGTTTGCCTTTGAGCGAACCAAAATGTTGCAACGCCTTGTCGAGCAAAACATTTTGTTGTGCATCGTTGACTTCAATAACCGACTTGATCAGGTTCAAGTTCATATCGTTGTCGTTGCCCATTGCGACGATCGCTCGCAAGTCTTTAGGAAAGCAACTTCCGCCGAATCCGGCACCCGCGCTGAGATATTTCGAACCGATTCGGGGGTCGGCGGCCATCACTCGTTGCACATCGATCACATCGGCGCCAACTGCGTCTGAAAGTTTGGCGATTTCGTTCATAAATGAAATGCGTGTCGCGAGCATCGCGTTGCTGGCGTATTTGCAGAGTTCAGACGATCGTTCGCTCATCACCATCAGCACTTTTGGTGACGAGCAAAGTGGCGCATACATTGCGCTCAAAATTTCAATCGCTCGTGCGTCACTTGAACCAATGACGATTCGATCAGGTTGCATGAAGTCGCGCACCGCGTCGCCTTCTTTGAGAAACTCTGGGTTCGACGCAACGGCAAAATCAATCGCTTCACCGCTCGCGCGTGCACCGTCGGCGACTGCTTGGCGCACGATGTCTGAAGTTCCGACTGGCACGGTGCTTTTTACGACGACGACGGCGAAGTGATCGAGCAGACCACCGATCGTCTGGGCAACATTTATCACCTGTGAGAGGTCAGCCGAGCCGTCGAGCAGTGGCGGTGTGCCGACGCCGATCATCAACACTTCGCCGTGCGCAATCGCGTCGTGCGACGAAGTCGTAAACCGCAATCGCCCCGTTGCGACACATTCGGTGACCAATTCACTGAGACCTGGTTCATAGAACGGCACCTCGCCCAACATCAATCGTTCGACTCGTTCGGCATCAACGTCGATGCACACGACTTGGTGTCCGATTGCCGCCAAACCTGTGGCCGAAACAAGCCCGACATACCCTGCACCAAAAACCGAAACTTTTATCGGATTATCGACTGACCGCATTATCTACGCTGCTTTCTGTTCTGTTTTTGATTCGACTACATCAAGTTGTTCGAGTCTTCGAACCAGCGTCAAGCGGTGAATGTCTTGACCGGTGAGCCAACTAAACGTGTGGTTCTTCGAGTTGGCGACGACCGCACCGCCGACGCGACGTAAACTGACAATTCGTTTGCCACCGACGGCGTTCATTTC
>DOHD01000134.1:0-2100 GCA_003535455.1 Acidimicrobium sp. | reverse complement strand
CCGTCGTGGTGCGAGTGGTGAACATTCAAATGGGCATGCAACGTCACATCGCGGGGCAGATCTTTGCGTGTCGTCATGATCGTGAACGAATCTTTTAGGCGATACCAATAGAAGCGGCGCGACTTTGCGTTCATGCGCAAACTCAAAAGCGTTGCGACACAGGCGAGCATCAACCTGACGAACAGTTTTTTCTGTGATCGTTCAAAAGACTCGTGGTCGGTGCAGACCAGGCAGTAGCCAACCGGTTTGTCGCCGATCATGGCGATCGCACATGCCGCCGCGCCGTTGCTCAAATACCAGTCAAGGCTCAAGTTTTCGTATTGTTTGGCGCAATTGAGCTCGAATTTCAGAGGCTCGCCAATTGTCAACGTCGACCAAAACAATTCGCGTACGAGGTGTTCGCGACCGACGATCGGTTCGAGCCGAACTTCGTTTATGCCGCCCACAGCGCCTGCTTTCGTGAGAGCGACTCAAAAAGACCGATCATCGACGCGGCGGTGATCGACCAATCAAAAGTTGCGGCGCGTGCGACGCAGTTCTTTCGCAACACCTCGAAGTCTCGCTGCATCAGCTGCATCTGCCTCCCTCTCTATTTGCTCAATGAGTCTATACATATGTTGCGTGAAAGCAGGTAACANNGAGGTCTCGTCGCATCATCGCTTCTACTGCATCGGCCATCGATTCTCCGTCTGGCGAGGCGATCGCTCCACAACTCGCATCGACGATCTCCATGCCCGCACCCGCGTCGGCAACTATCACTGGCGTGCCACAGGCGAGAATCTCGAGAATGCTCAGCCCGAATGTTTCGAATGGGCTCGGTGCAATCGCCAAATCGGCCGACGACATCAAGGCGGCGAGTTCTTGGCGACCAGAGATTCTTCCGAGAAAAGTTACGTCAAGCCCGTCGGCCATTGCGACGAGTTGTCGACGCATCGGTCCGTCTCCGGCGATCACAAACTTGGCGGCAACTCCGCGCAAACTAAGTGCCCGCGCGGCGAGCAGCACGACATGTGGTCGCTTCTCAAACGACAATCGTCCTGCAAAAAGAATTGTGATTTTACGCTCGGCGTTTTTGGCTCGTGAATCACGTCGAGCCGCAAAACCAATCGGCTTGAAAGTTTCGTGATCAACACCGAGCGGAATAACCTTTACGCGTTCGCCAATCTGCGCATATTCTTCTGCCGAATATTTGCTCGCACAGACGATTGCGTCGACATTTTGTTCGATGTTTTCACCCCAACGGCGAAAAACCGGACCAACCGGCAACCACTTCGGAAACCGTTCTGAAACAACTTCGCTGGCGCGTTCATGTGAGAACACGACGCACGCGATGCCCATTTGTCGACACCACTGCGGCACCCAAGAGAGCGTCGTCTTGTCAGAAAGTTCGACGATGTCGGGCTGCAACTCGGCAAGAGTTTGTTGCATTTGGTCTTTGCGCACGATCGCGCGATATCCGCCGCTGAACGGCACCGGTAAACCGCAAAGACTCACGATCTTGCGCTGATTTTCGATCCGTGTTTCGTGCTTCTCACCAGGTATCACCAAGGTGGTTTCGTGTCCGTGTTTCAAATATTGCTCGGCCAGCGAGTTGAGAGCAAGCCGTTGTCCGCCCGAAGTTGGTGTCACAAAATTTGCAACTTGAACGATGTGCATCATCCGACGCTTTCGGTCTTACGCAAATTAATCTGCGAAAAATTTGGTTCGCGACGCGATGAAATGAAATTTGCATATGTTTGCGATTCGTAACCATTGGCGATCGCATAGTCAATGGCCGAAAAGATCGCCTCACGTGTTTCGGCGTGATACAAGTCTTCAGGATGAATCGCAACACGAACCGGCAGTTTTGCCAGTCTCAGCATCATTGCCAAGAGTTTGGTCAACTTTGCGATTTTTGCAGTTGAGGCACTATTTGGTCTTTGGCAAACGACCGGTGCAAAGTATCGCTTGTTCGCCACGAGATCGCGCACAAAAAAGTGCGTCGTCAAATAGTTGAACCCGACTCGGCGCACGGCGCTCACTGCGTCGCGCGAGGTCAGCCAGCCTGGGGCGACAAAGCCGAGTGGGCGAAAGCCAACCTTGGCCAAAGTGCTAAGCCCA
>DOHD01000025.1:4670-10214 GCA_003535455.1 Acidimicrobium sp. | reverse complement strand
GGACAAATTGTCAGCCCAAAAATTAGCATCGCCAACGATCAACTCACGGGTCAGTCACTGGCTGCATTCGCCGAAGCACCTGGTCGACGATTGCCGATTGTCATCGAGACGATTGTTGGCAAACCGCGCGCAATTACGAACATGACAACGGCAACGCAATTGGCCGGTATCGCGCATATTGCACATATCGCTTCTCATTCGGCTGAAGAGGCGTTCAATAATCTGTATGGTGCCCGCATTATTTCATCAAGTTGGATCACGGTCGTCTGGCCGCGCGGTGCCGAAGTTGAAAACTTTCACCAACAAGACGATGACGAACTTGTTAAACAACTGATCGCTGCATCGATCGGTTCGCTCGCGACCCTCGTATTGGCGCCACCCAAAAAACGAATTCTCGATCAAAACAAAAAAGTCGACTCAACAGTCAAAACTGCCGAATCGGCCTCGCAATCGACTTCAGATCTCGAAGAGCTCCGCAGAATTAACACAGAACTTTTAGAAGAAAACGCCGGAATTCTTGAAAATGCGACGCTTACCGCGATGCTTGCGGCGCAAAAAACAGAAGAACGCGACCGGGCCTACGACCAACTTGCAACTTTTTTGTTGATGGATGAAGACAAGAGTTATCTCGACAAAGTTTCAGACGCCGTTGCATACGCCCAAAAGAATCTCGCAAATCTTGTTTTTCACGAACGCGCCATCGTGTCGGCAAACGAATCAAATTTGATGAATGGTCGCCGTGTCTATTCAAACCTGGTCGAACTCAACAATCTGGCCGCCCGATTGCAACGCGGAGACTTTGCACCAAATGTCTTCAACATCTATTGCAATCAACAGCTCAGCAACTTTGCGGCGTCAATTAGCGACGAAGCCGAAAACCGATATGCGCAAGATTACGCCATCAATTGGAAGGGCATAAACGTGTTGGCCAAGCCACACATTCGCTGTGGCGATGCCCGAATTCACTTTTATCACGACACGGCTACCAACGAAATAGTCGTTGCATACGTCGGTCGCCATCTGCGCGACAAGTCGACTAATTAGTCGACAATTTTTTTCGACTGGTCGTTCGTCGCCAAATCGATTGTGCGAACCCAGAGCCAAGAAATGGTCGCGCCAACCGATAAACAATGCCTGGCACCACCACGCTTTTGTTCTTACGCAAGCCCTTTAAAGCGGCATTCACCACATCATCTGAGTTGATCCATAACCACTTCGGCACCTGCCCACGCAGGTGAGTTAAGCCTGCCTGTCGATGCAAGTCGGTGCGCACATACCCGGGGCAGACCACACAAACTCGCACACCCGAATCTCGAACTTCGAGATTCAAACTTCGACCATAAGACATCACAGAAGTTTTGGCCGCTGCGTAAATCGCCGATTTTGGCATCGGCGCAAACGCGGCGATGCTCGAGACGATCACAACATCACCACTTTTGCGCCGCATCATCTGAGGCACGACTGCTTCGCAAATTTCTATCACGCCGGTTGCCAAGAGCGTGTTGAGTTCTGAAATCTCGTCGCTCGAGGTCGTGCCGACACGTGCGGCGCGAGTGATGCCCGCGTTGAGGACCAAAAAATCAACATTGCTCGCCGCGACGATTGCGCTCTGCACCCCGACTCTCGTACCCAGTTCGGCAACAACCACGAGAGTCTGCGCACCAAACGACTGAAGTTCGCTGGCTAGAGACTCAAGAAGTTCGCGACGACGTGCAACCGCGACGATGTCGTATCCATTTTTTGCAAGCCTCACGGCGAATTCTCGACCAATGCCCGAAGACGCGCCAGTGATCAATGCGAGTTGGCGTTTCGACACACTTTGAGCATTACATGAAATCTGCCTAGGGTAAAGACATGTCTAAAACGCAAATCAACAAACAACTTTCACCTGTCTACGAACTTTCAGATCAATACATCGAACAACTTGCACAGAGCGACCCTGGCTTGGCCACTGCGCTCGGCATTGCGGGTCACGATCATGAGATGACCGACTTCAGCCCCCGTGGCCACGAGCAGCGCCACGAAATTACTCGTTCGACGTTGAAAAAACTCAACACGCTCGATACGACGGCAGATCGCGATCGACTCGCAGCCGGCGTGTTGCGAAATTCACTTGAAATGTCGACCCTTGAGTTTGATGCTGGTGAACACTTGCGATCAATTCGCGTTATCGCGGGCGATGTCGACTCTGCACGAGGCATTTTTGACTTGATGCCAACAGCCACCGCCGAAAATTGGAAGACGATCGCCGAGCGAATGAGTGCAGTGCCGCAAGCGTTTGCCGGCATGTGCGAAAGTTGGAGCCGNNTGCCGGAATGCGCGAAAGTTGGAGCCTAGGCATCGACAGAAAAACTGTTGCGCCACGACGACAGGCACTGGTTGTCGCCGAACAACTTGAAACTTGGGCTGGCACACCATCGGCGCCGGGGTTTTTCACGCAGTTCGCCGAAAGTGCAAGTGCCGTGAGTGGCGCGCCTCTAGAAATGTTGCGTCGCGCCGCGATTGATGCGTCGAACTCGATGGCCGAAACGGCGAGATTCTTGCGCCAAACTTATGCGCCAGCGGCCGACCCACGCAATGGTGTCGGCCAAGAGCGACACGCGCTTGCTCGTCGACGATTTATGGGTATGAACGTCGACGCGCGCGAAGCCTACGAATGGGGTTTCGCCGAAGTGTCTCGCCTCGACGCTGAACTTGCCAAAACTGCCAAAGAAATCAACCCGAACGCGACGCTCGACGAGGTGCGCCACTTTCTCGATACCGACCCAAAAAACAGCATCGAAGGCGAAGAAAATCTGCGCGGCTGGTTGCAAGAGTTGATGGATGACGCGATGTCTTTTTTGATTCGCGAAAATCACTTTGATATTCCCAAAGAAATTCACCGCGTAGAAGCGATGATTTCACCACCTGGTGGCGCGGCTGCGATGTATTACACATCGCCAAGCGAAGATCTTTCGCGACCTGGTCGCACGTGGTATCCGGCGAATGGTCGAACAAAGTTTCCGTTATGGAGCGAACCGACGACCGCATACCACGAAGGCGTGCCGGGCCATCACCTACAAATCGGCATGGCGACGGTCAACTCAGAAAAACTTTCGCGCTTTCAACGCAACGAATTCGTCAGTGGTCACGGCGAAGGCTGGGCGCTTTACGCCGAAAGACTGATGGACGAACTCGGCTTTTTGGGCAAACCCGAATACCGACTCGGATATTTATATGCTCAAGCGTTTCGCGCCGCGCGCATCGTCGTCGATATCGGCATGCATTGTGAATTCACAATTCCGAAAGAATCAAAATGGCACGGCGGCGAGGCGTGGACACCAGAATTGGCCCTCGAGTTCTTGTCGGCGCGATCATCAAGCGACGATGAGTTCAACAAATCAGAAATAAATCGATATCTCGGCTGGCCCGCACAAGCGATTTCTTACAAACTCGGCGAGCGAGTTTGGCTGGCGTTGCGCGACGACGCAAAACACAAACATGGTGCAAAGTTTGACTTACGCGCTTGGCACGCCTATGCGCTCGACCTCGGCAATCTCGGTCTCGACTTGCTAAAAACCGAACTCGCCCGATTTTAATTTTATCTCAAGGCAGCACGACAACTTTCGTGCCGAGTTTGGCGAAGTTGTAGACGAATTTTGCGTCTTCTGGGCTCATGCGCAAACAGCCGCTGCCCTGAAATGAACCCAGTTCGTCTTCGGTCTGCAATGGCTTGCCATTTTTGGTCGGTATCGCATGAAAACCGATGTTGCCACCTTCTGGGCCCAACGCGAATCGAGTCATGTTGTTGAACCAAACTCCCTCAAAATCGAGGCTGTAAGAACGTAGCGACTGACTATTTACTTTGTATTCGCCGGGTGTGGGTACGCCGCGTCGACCCGAAACTGGCATCACACGCACAACATTGTTTTGCGCGTCGACAACCCATACCCACTGCAAATTATTTTTGTAAATGATTCTTCGGCCAGTGCCAGATTTATTCGGCAACTGTGGCGGGTTCAATCGGGTATACGGCGGAAATCGCAGCGCACGATTCGGATATTGTGCGGCAGTTTGCGCTGCAGTCGGCACGGGCACGACCGTTGAAGTCGTCGACGAACTTGAACTTGTTGAATCACCAACTTGAGTCGAACTTGAAGCGACGGTCGTCGAAGTTGTAGTCGACGACTCGTTAAAGGCACCGTTTACCTGAACGCCAAGACCAACCGAGCCGACAGAAATGCATGTCGCCAAAAATATTTTGCCAATTTTCAGCACTTTACTTCTTTAAAAACTTTCTCTTGCCAGATTTTTTTGATGCCGGGGCGCCAACCAACGGGTCGTCAATAATTTCGAATCTTCGCCCCCAGTTGCCGACGATGCCCTGCACCATGGCGGCGAACGGCAATGCCAAGACAGCGCCGATCGGCCCGAGAATTGCTCCACCTGCGATGGCTGCACCAAATGCGACGGCCGCGTGCAACTCGAGCGTCTGTGCAGTGATTTTTGGCGCCAACAAAAAGTTTTCTAATTGCTGATAGACAGCGATAAATACGATCACGATTAGAGCCTTGACCGGCGAATCTAAAAACGCCAACAACACAGGCAATACGCCCGCAAGATATGTGCCAACCACCGGCAAGAATTGTGAGATCAAGCCGACCCAAACAGCCAACGCGACGGGTGCTGGTGTGCCAATCGTTTGAAACACAATCCAGTGAAAAAATGCCGAGACGACGGCTAGCAATGCGCGCGAATAAATGTATCCGCCTGTCTTTTGCACCGCCAGGTTCCAAACTGCGAGAACCGTCTTTTGTTTTTCTGCACTAAGCCGACTACATATTGATCGGCGCAATCTTGGCCCGTCGGCAATCAGATAAAACGCGAACAGCGTGATCGAGAAAACCTGCAATAAGCCGCTCAATGCGCCAAGCGATACGTCAACCACTCGGTCTTGCTGATTTTCAAAAAAGTTTTGCACCGAACCATTCGGGTCGCTGATCGACTCAACCCAATTTTGCGAGTTAATTGAAGTGTTAAATGTGTCGTTGATAAATTCGACTGTGTCGGTGACATATTGTTCGCGGTTGTCGAACAGGTCTTGCGCCTGAGTTGCGACCAGAGTGCCAATGGCTGCACCAAATGAAGCGATCGCAACAAAAACGCTCAAAAGCATAAGGGTCGTCGCCGAACCGCGCGACCAGCCGCGCGCCGCAAGCCGGTTGACTGCTGGCTCGATCGCCAAGGCAAAGAACAGCGAAATCAAAAGCAAAATCAAGAAGTTCGTCAACTGATGAAACAGTTCACGCACAACCAAAGTGGCGATGAAACCCGCCCAAAACAGCAAAATTGCGCGGGGCACCCACCTTGGCATTTTTTCGTTCTCGTTCAAGTCTTTCGACTCGGCATGACTCATGTCATCTATCGTACTTGTCGTTTATCTAGACAAATGTCCACTCGAGATGCCACCATATAACGAACCCCTATGAAGATTCTTGGCAAAAATTTTTCAGTCGTGCAGTTTCGTGAAAGCATCGCCAACGAGTTGCGCGCGCGCGTCGTCGG
>DOHD01000025.1:0-4661 GCA_003535455.1 Acidimicrobium sp. | reverse complement strand
GAAATAATGAACTCGCCCGGCGAGAGATGGTTCGCCGAAGATCGTCCGATTCGCCTGGTGCATGGTGACGCGTCAATGTTCATCGGTGGGTTGCGAGCGTTGTTGTTACAATCGTTGCACCCTCTCGCGATGGCGGGTGTTGCAAATTATTCTGATTACCGAAAAGATCCTTGGGGTCGACTACAACGCACGGCCGATTTTTTGGCGGCCACCAGTTTTGGTCCGGCCGACGAGGCTCAGCGAATTGTCAACCGCGTCAAAGCGGTGCATGTCAAGGTGAATGGGGTCGCCAGCGATGGCCGCACCTATTCGGCGACCGATCCGCATCTTTTGAAGTGGGTACATATCGCCGAAATTGATTCATTTCTTCACACCTACCAAAAATTCAGCAAGGCGCCGCTTGACCAGGCTGGCCGTGACGGCTACGTAAAAGATGCGGCGTTCGTCGCGCGCGCCGTCGGTGTGATCGACCCGCCAGAAACCGAGGCGCAGATGCGCGCGATGATCAACTCGTATCGCCCAGAACTAAAGAGCACTCGCGAGTCGCGCGATGCGACAAAGTATTTATTGTTCAAACCGCCGCTACCAGGTGCGGCAAAAATTGCCTACTGGCTTTTGATGGTTGCGACCGTCTCGACCTTGCCGATTTGGGCGCGAATACCTTTGCGCGTCGGCTATCTGCCGGTGATTGAACAAGTTTTTTTTCGACCGCTCGGCTACTTGATGACCGGCGCCATTCGCTGGATCACCAGCACGCCGATCGACAAATCAAGTGACGCGTGACGTCGACTCTTCAACTTCGAGATATTTTTTTGTTGCGACCAAATCGCGAATTCGCGCAAAGCCGTCGAATACCTCGACAAAACTCGTCGCCAACGGAGAAATCGCCAACCTGATGCAGTCGGGCTGGCGATAGTCGCCAATCACACCCGAAAAAATTCGCATCGCCTCAGAAATTTTTTGGGCATGCTCATGTCTTATAGAAATGTGCCCACCACGACGCTTCGCATCGCGCGGTGTGACGACCGAAAAGCCGAGTGGTGCGAGCCATGCGTCGTGCAATGCGATCATCAAATCTGTGCCTACTGCAGCCTTTTGGGCAATGTCGGGCAAACCCGCTCGCTCGATCATTGCAATAGCCGTCTCGACGCAACGCATGCCAATAATGCTCGGGCTGGCAATTTGAAATCCGCGAATGTCGTCGGCGCGATCAAAACCTTGACCCATCGCGAACTGATCACGCTGAGCAAACCATCCCTGTATCGGCACCTGCAATTCAGCTTGCATCGACTTGCTGACGAACAGCCACGCCGGCGACCCGGGCCCTGAGTTGCAATATTTATATGTGCAGCCAACCGCAAGGTCGACTTTGTCACGCTCGAAATGCATCGGTACCACGCCGACTGCATGACTTGCATCCCAGACAAAGAGTGCGCCAGAAGCGCGAGCGAGTTGGGTCAGTTTGCCGATGTCATGCAAAACACCAGAACGATATTGAATGACCGACAATGAAACAAGTGCGACGTCGTCGTTGAGCACGGCAGCAAGCATTTCTGGTGAGACGAATTCTTCACCAGAGTCATCGTCGATCAGCACGAGTTTCAGACCGCGTTGCTTACAAATGCCTTCCAAAATATAGCGATCGGTCGGAAAGTTTGCTGTGTCGGTGATTACCGTTTTGCGATTCGGTCTGGCATCAACTGCTGCGCTGCAGAGTTGATAAAAATTAACGCTCGTCGTGTCGACGCAAAGTGTTTGACCAGCAGTCGCACCAAAAGTTGCGCGACCCACTAGATCGCCAACTTGTTGCGCTTCGTCTATCCATTCTGACCAGCCAGTAACAAGTTTTGTCGCCCATTCTTGTTGCAGATAATCTGCGACGACTTTGGCCGTCGCTTTCGGCATTCGCCCGAGCGAGTTGCCATCTAGATAACTCAACGACTTGTCAGTGATAACGAACTCGTCGCGAAACTTCGCCAACTTGTCATTGGCGTCGAGAGCTTCGGCATAACTTCGCGAAGTCAAGTCGTTTGGCATACGCTCACCGTATATGAAATCTGACGAAAACACGAAAAAATTTGACTCGGCCGTTACGTATTCGTCATATCTAAAAGTAGAAGAGTTGCTGCAATTGCAAAGCCCGCGTTCGGCCGGGCCGGAGCACGATGAAATGCTGTTTATCATCGTGCATCAGACCTATGAGTTGTGGTTTAAATGCGTGTTGCACGAACTCGCCCGCGCACAGCAACTTCTCGAGAACGGCGATACGCACGTCGCGTTGCCAGTGCTGGGTCGAGTGCGCACAATTTTTAAAGTTTTGGTCAGTCAAGTTGACATTTTAGAAACGATGACGCCGTTGCAATTTAATTCTTTTCGTGATCGCCTCGAAGCAGCGAGCGGCTTTCAGTCGGTTCAATTTCGTGAACTCGAAGCCGTGCTGGGCAGACGAGACAAATCAATGGTTGACCATCTCGAGCCAAACAGCGAGTCGCATCGTCGCGTAGTGAGTGCAATGAACAGACCGGCACTGTTTGATTCTGTGCTCGCATATTTGGTGAAACGCAATCACAAAATGCCTGTTGAAGTTATAAATCGAAATTATGCAGAACCGTATTCAGCGAACCAAGCCGTGCAAGAGGTGCTCGCCCACATCTACCGCAACGACCCCGAAGCGGCAATGCTGCTCGAACGATTGATCGACATCGACGAAGGCCTCCAAGAATGGCGTTACCGCCATGTCAAAATGGTCGAGCGCACGATCGGCATGAAGCACGGCACCGGCGGCTCGAGTGGCGCGGCATACCTTGCGTCAACTTTGTTCAAACCAGTGTTCGCCGACCTTTGGGCTGTGCGCTCGCGCTTCTAGAACTTCGCCTCGCAGACATATATATAAGTAGCGTTGACGGACAATGGGCACCGTTCGTCGTCACGCGTTTGTTGAGTGCAGCGCCGACAAAGTTTGGTCTTTCGTCGGCGCGCCCGAGCGACTAAACGAGTGGTTTCCGATTAACGAGTGTCGTGTCGAGGGCAACAAGAGATGGATCACACTCGCCGCTGGCATCGTGTTCGAAGAAGACATAATAACTCTCGATCACGACCTGCGCAGATTTCAATACAAAATTGTCAATAACTCGCTGATCAAATTTCATCTGGGCACGGTCGATGTCATACCCGATGGCGACAATCGCTGTCTGGTGATGTATTCAACCGACATGGACCCAGAAGTCTTGGCGTTGCCAATTGCCGGTGCTGCAAGTGTCGGTCTAGAAAAAGTAAAACAAATGTTTGACGGCAAATAATCATGGGGCGCAAAATTTTGTTCATCACCACCGACCAGCAGCGTTATGACGCGCTTGGTTGCAACGGTGGCACAATCGCCCGAACGCCAAACATCGACGCTCTCAGCCGTGACGGCATAACTTTTGACCGTGCGCACCCGCAAAATGTTGTGTGCATGCCGTCGCGCAGCACGATGATCACCGGTCAACATGTCAGCACTCACGGCGTATGGATGAACGGCGTGCCGTTGCCGCAAGACGCGCCGAGCATTGCCAGCGACTTGCGTCGCGCCGGCTACACGACCGCGCTCATCGGTAAGGCGCACTTCGAGCCGCTACTTGATCCATTTTTGAGATTTACAGAAAATCGAATTGGCAATCAACGCAAAACAATCGACGATCCCGGTAACCCGCATCGTGGCTTCGACCACATGCAACTTTCGACGCACGGTGCGGTTGGGCAACTGCATTATTCGCAATGGATGCGCGACAATCACCCCGATGCGATAGGTGGCTACTACAGCGTGCTTGATGGTGAGTTGCAAGTCAACGCGCAAGGTGGCGGCGACACCAACGCACCACAACTTAAAGTGAACCCGATACCGACCGAGTGGTATCACACGCATTGGGTCGCACAACAANNCCACCGGCGTCTGAGTTGCATCGTGTGCCATGGCGTGAACTCGATTTGCCGAGCGGTTATGTCGAAGACAAATCAAAGCGAGAAAAAATTATCGACGACAAGTTGCGACATTGGCGCGGTTGGTATGACGGCACTTTTGTTTCAAACTATGAAGCGCCTGCCCGATGGGTGCCGGCGACGTTGACTGCAGATCAGGTACGCGAAGTCAACGCTTTCACTCATGTCGAAAACGAATTAATCGACGATGCGATCGGTGATGTTCTCGCAGCGATTGATGCACGCGGTTGGTCGAGCGATCTAGATGTGCTTTACACGACTGATCACGGCGAATTTCAAGGCGACTTCGGCATGTTGTTCAAAGGTCCATATCATGTTGATTCGTTGATGCGTCTGCCGCTGATCTGGCGACCCGCGCCGAACACAAAAACTTTGCCGTCACGGGTCAGCGCGCCAGTCGGTTTGGTTTCTTTGGCTTCGACTTTTGCCCACATCGCCGGCATCGAACGACCCAACTACACCGAGGCACCGCGACTGCCTGTCAGCGACAGCGACGCGCAGACTCTCGGGCACGAGCGCGTGCTCACAGAGTGGGACAGCGTATTGTTCGGCAAAATTGTGCACCTGCGCACGATTTGTCGCAACAATTGGGTTTGCACAGCGGCGCTTGACGGCACGATGAATAAATTTGGCGAGGGCGAACTTTACGATTTAACAAACGATCCGCTACAACATGTCAATCG
>DOHD01000004.1:1801-2576 GCA_003535455.1 Acidimicrobium sp. | reverse complement strand
TCGACGACAATAAATGCCGGAAAGTTCTTTACTTCGATTTTCCATACGGCCTCCATGCCGAGTTCTTCATATTCGAGTACTTCGACTTTGGTGATGCAGTCTTGCGCGAGTCGTGCTGCGGGGCCGCCGATTGATCCGAGATAAAAACCACCGTATGTTTTGCAGGCTTGCGTAACTTGTGTCGATCGATTGCCTTTGGCCAACATCACCAGACTTCCACCGACGCGCTGAAACTCGTCGACGTAACTATCCATTCGCCCGGCAGTTGTCGGACCGAATGAACCCGACGCGAAACCTGTCGGTGTTTTTGCGGGGCCTGCGTAATAGACACAAAACTGTTTGAAATAGTCGGGCAAACCTTTGCCCGAGTCGAGACGTTCTTTGAGTTTTGCGTGCGCGATGTCGCGAGCAACGATCATTGGTCCGCTTAACATGACTCGAGTTTTGACCGGATATTTTGAAAGCGTCGCACGAATTTCGCTCATTGGACGAGTGAGGTCGATGTTGACAACTTCTGCCGAGAGGTCGTCTTGGGTGATCTCGGGCAAAAATCTTGCCGGGTCTTGTTCGAGTTGTTCGAGAAAGATGCCATCTTTTGTGATTTTTCCGAGTGCCTGGCGATCGGCGCTGCACGACACAGCCATCGCCACTGGGCAACTTGCACCGTGTCGCGGCAAGCGAATGACACGCACATCGTGGCAAAAGTATTTGCCGCCGAATTGCGCGCCGATGCCGGTTTGCTGGGCAAGTTTGAGCACCTTAGATTCGAGATCAA
>DOHD01000004.1:0-1736 GCA_003535455.1 Acidimicrobium sp. | reverse complement strand
ACGACGGCAAGATGATAAGGCGGGCAAGCCGAAGTGCCGAGAGTTTGCATCTTGTCGAACAACCACGGCAGCAAAACTTTTTCGTTGAGCAGGGCTTTTGTTTCTTGAAACAAATAACTCTTGTTCGCTGAGCCGCCACCTTTGGCGATGAACAAAAATTTGAATTCGTCGCCGTCTGTAGCCGATATTTTTATTTCGGCGGGCAGGTTCGTGTTGGTGTTGACCTCTTCGAACATCGTGATTGGCGCCAATTGGCTGTAGCGCAGGTTTGAGGTTTGATATGTGTTGTAGATGCCTTTGGCGATGGCTTCTTCGTCGCCGCCACCAGTGAAAACAAATTGACCTTTTGAGGCTTTGACAATCGCCGTGCCCGTGTCTTGACACATCGGCAAAACGCCACCAGCGCTGATGCTGGCGTTTTTCAACAGGTCGAGTGCAACGAAGCGGTCGTTGGCGCTTGCCTGTGGATCTTTGAGGATTTCAGCGAGCTGTTGCAGGTGTTCGGTGCGCAACAAATGGGCGATGTCGCGCATCGCGTGCTCGGTAAGAGTGGTGATTGCGCTTTTCTCGACACGCAGAAATGTGCCGAGGTTCGTCTTTTCGGTGGTGACGCCGTCGCTGGAGATTTTTCGATAAATAGTTTTGTCTGGACCAAGTGGCAACAACGACGAGTTGACGAATGGCTCGGGTTGTTTGTTTGCCACGACTACAGGCTATTCACAAAACCGAGTTAGACGAGTGCGGGTGTACCTTTGAACGAACCTGGGTCGCCAGCAGACGGAATGCTGGGCTTGCGCCACGAGACTACCGTGGCGATGTGTTCTGCGACACTGCTCCAGGCTTTGGCGTTCCATCCTTGTGCGTGCACTGGCACCGTGCCGTCGATCTGAACGTAAACAAACGCCGGCAACTCGGTGAGTGAAAGCTGCTTGACGAACGTTCGCGACGAATCGCAGAAGACGAGAAACTCATCGGCGTATGGTCCGAGAAATTCGCGCGCTTCGTCTGGTGTCGCAGTGATCACGAAGTTCGTGCGCACCGACGCGCCCGCGAACTGACGCAAAATGCGCACCGCAGTCGGAAGTATCCAAGCGCTTTCGTTGGTGAACGGGTCTAACACGATTGAAGCCAAATGAAATGTCGTCAGCCATTCTTCGAGTGGGCGGGCGTCGCCATTGAGCGGCTGAAGTTGGGTATTGAGATTTGGTGAAATAGCCATCGGAAAGACCGTAGCAAGTCGGGGGTAGCGTTTTGGAAATGCACCCGATTGAGCATTTGCGATATGTGGCGCGGGCGCGCGGTGCAGACCCTGTTTCTCTTGTGCGCGAGACGGTCGCAGCGCTCAGTGGCCTAGGTCACGAACCTGCAGGCATCGTGTTGGCGGCGCGACGAATCGTGCAGCGACATCCGACGTGCGGGCCATTGTGGTGGTTGTGCAGTCATGTGCTCGGGTCGCTCGACCCGTTTGAGGCGATGCGTGACTGCGAAGAAGAAATAAAAAACGATGCGACGATCAAATTGTTGCGAGATGCAGTGCCTGAAGATGCGGTCGTGTGCGTCGTGGGATGGCCGACTGCGACACTGCACGCGTTGGCATCAAGGGGAGATTTAAAATTGATGGTCGTCGAAAGCCGTGGTGATGGTGACGCCGCAGTTGAACGACTTGTGGCGATGGGTACCGACGCGACGCTGGTGCAATTCGAAGATATTTCGCGTGTCGTCAATGATTGCGATGT
>DOHD01000021.1 GCA_003535455.1 Acidimicrobium sp. | reverse complement strand
GGTGCGTTCGCCCGTGCCTGCGCGGCCGGTGCGTTGCCCTGCACCTGACGGCCGTGCCGTGGTGTAGAAGCCTGACTCGCCATACAGCGCAGTCTGCAGAAACCGGTCGAAACGCAGAGCACCACCGTGGGCCGAGATCTCAGCGAGCACTGCCGCGGCAGCGCCGCTCACGAACGAACCGTCAGCTTCGGAAGGCACCGACGAGATCGGCGAGATCGCCGAGATTCAGCACGGTTCCTGGCAACACGCCGATCACCAACGTGGCCGCCACCGTGATGCCGAGGGCAATCTGCAACGATGATGGCGTCACCACGGGTGCCGTGTCGCCGTGCGGCGCCGGTCGCATCCAGATTTCGCGCATCACATTGCCGTAATAACCAAACGCAACAACCGAATTGACCGCACCGACGACTGCCAATGCATAGCCCCATGCAGACTGAGACTGAATCAGCGACTGAAATGCAACGAACTTGGCGATCCATCCACCGAGTGGCGGTATGCCTGCCAACGACGCCAAAAATAAAGTCATCAGCACGCCAAGCGCCGGGGCGTACGAGAACAATCCGCCGTAACTAGAAATTTCTCCGCTACGAGTCTTGTTGGCAACCGCGAGAATAATTGCGAACACGCCAAGGTTGGTCGCCGCATAGACGATCATGTACAACACGACTGATCGAAGAGCGGTTGTGCCAGAGCCAGCCAAGCCCGCAACAGCGAGCGGCATCAAAACAAAACCGCCTTGACTGATTGACGAGTATGCAATCATGCGCACGATGTTGCTTTGCTTCAGTGCCAAGACGTTGCCGATAGTCATGGTCAATGCCGAAAGAATCCAAATAAATGGCTGCCAGATATCTTGCGCCTGAGGAAACGCCGTGTAAAGCAAAACAACAAGAGCCACAAAGCCAGCTGCCTTAGACGCCACGGATAAAAACGCCGTCACTGGCGTGGGTGCACCTTCATAAGTGTCGGGCGCCCAAGTATGAAATGGAACTGCAGAGACCTTGAACGCAAATCCGACGATGACGAACACCACCGACAAGGCATGTACCGACGAAAACTCGCCGGTCGCCGTCAAGTTCTTGGCAATGTCGGTGAAGAGTGTCGAGTTCGCCACGCCGTACATCAACGACATTCCATACAACATGATCGCTGATGCGAAAACTCCGAGCATGAAATATTTGACACCAGCTTCGTTGCTTTTTGGGTCGCGCTTGCGCCAAGCCGCCAACATGTATGCGGGAATCGACAAAAATTCGAGCGCGACAAACATGCTGACCAAATCGCGCGACGAGGTCATCATCAGCATGCCGAGCAAACTCGTCAGCAACAAAAACCAATACTCACCGCGCCAATACTCGCCCTGCTCGATGTGCGAACTCGAAAGCAATACGACGACATAGCCGGCGAGAAGAAACACGGCCTTCATCACAAGACTGAAATTGTCGACTACATATCTGCCGTCAAACATCGTTCGCACTTCGGTATCTGACAATGCCAGCAACAGCACGGGCACCATCGCGAACAACAAAGTGAACGACGAAATTGCCGAGAGAATCCACTTCTTTCGCTCATCGATAAACAAGTCGAGCATCAACACCAGGCAAAGACCGCCGGCCAGAACTAGTTCTGGCGCAAGACCGAAATAGTCGATCGACGGCGCAACCCATTGCGCGGCGAAGATTTGGAAATTCTGCAAATTATCCCCCGAACGCGCTCAAAGTGACTTGCACTGCCGGGTCGAGCACTCTGAACAACAGGTTTGGCAAGATGCCGAGCACGAGAATGCCGAGAAGCAAAGGTGTCCACGCAATCCATTCGAAGGTTGTCACATCGTGCAGATCATCGTTGCTCGAGTGGCCGTGACTTGAACTATTTTTTGATGTGCCGAACGCGATGCGCTGAAACATCCACAATAAATAGGCTGCGGCGAGCACCGTGCCGAGAGCGGCGATGACCATGAACACTCGGAACGCAGTTTCGTTGAGACCTTCGGCGGGGTTATAAGCCGAGAGAATCGCCGGAAACTCACCCCAAAAACCTGCCAAACCCGGCAAACCAAGCGATGCCATAGCGCAAAAACCAAAAATCCACCCGAGGCGCGGCATCGCCGTGAGCATGCCGCCGAGTTTCGCGATTTCAAGCGTGTGATATCTCTCTTTGACACTGCCGGCGATAAAGAACAACATGCCGGTAATCAAGCCGTGAGCAACCATGCCGAACATCGCCGCGTTGATGCCAAAACTTGTCAGAGTTGAAATGCCGAGCATCACAAAACCCATGTGCGCGACCGACGAAAATGCGATCAGGCGTTTCATGTCGGTCTGAGCGAGACAACCGAGCGCACCATAAATAATGCCAATCACGGCGAGGCCACCGATATAGGGCGCCCACTCACGTGCAGCATCTGGCAAAATCGGCAACGCGATTCGAACGAAGCCATAGGTGCCGAGCTTGAGCAAAATCGCCGCCAGAATTACAGAACCTTGTGTCGGTGCCTGAGTGTGAGCGTCTGGCAACCATGTATGAAAAGGAAACATCGGAACCTTCACCGCGAAGCCGACGAACATTCCGGCGAAAATCCAGATCTGAACATTTTTGGCGATCTCTCCACCGTTTTCAATTAGATACGGAATGCTGAAACTTTCGGCGCCCGTCTTGAAGAACAATGCCAAGAACGCAACCAACATGAGTGCCGAACCGAACATCGTGTAGAGGAAGAATTTGATCGACGCATACTGGCGTTGTTCGCCACCCCAGACACCGATCATGAAGAACATCGGCAAGAGCACGAGTTCAAAGAACACGAAGAACAAGATCAGGTCTTGGGCGATGAATGTGCCGGCCATGCCGGTCTGCAAAACAAGCAACAGAGAAAAGAACGCCTTCGGCTTGCCTGGGCTAGGCACATGATCAAGCGAATAAATAACGACGAGCAGAGTAATGACCATGCTCAGCAAATAAAGCGGCAAGCTGATGCCGTCAACGCCTATCAAATAAGAACTCTTGATCACCGAGATCCATTTTTTGTCGACGACGAACTGCAATTTGTCGGCTTGATCAAAGTCGAATTTCATTGTCGTAAAAATACCGACCACGAGAGTTGCAATAGACGTAACCAGAGCGATGAGTTTGACAAATTGATCGGTGGCCTTGGGTGTAATCATCAACACGACGACGCCGAGCAGTGGCAGGAATGTGCCGACACTCAGCAACCAGTTGTTCTCCTGCAGCATGTTCATATTTGGTTTCTCCCTTTTTCGACTTGTTAAGTGTTAATAATTACGAGAACGAGTGCCGCCACCGCAGCCGCACTGAACAACAGCGCACCATATTGGCTGACTTTGCCTGATTGGGTTGGTTGTGCGGCTGTGCCAACAGATTTGGTGAATGACGCCGAGTTGTTGACCGTGCCATCGACAACTCGCTGATCGATGTTTTTGTAGACCCATCCCGAAAGTTTGCGGGTCAAATTTGAAACCCCGTGAAGAATGCCGTCCAACACATTTTGATTGAACCAATAAGCGGCGCGTGAAATCGGATACGCCACACTTCTTACGACCACTTTTTCGTAGAGATCGTCCAAATAATATTTGTTGACCAAGAACTTGTGGCCGAGCCCAAGAATTTTTACCCGCTGAGTCAAACCGACGAGTCGTGCATCGCGTTTGGTGAACAACAACATGCTGAGAATCCATGAGACTGCAAAACCGAGGAACACAATCACCATCGACATCATCGCCTTCGACCATTTGAACGGTGCGTGTTGCAGTTGTGGCGCGAAGCAAACGCCGGTCTCAGGTGTGGCTGAACCACATACAGAATTTGAATGCGACTCTTCGGCGGTTGGCAAGGCAAGAACCAACGATTCGCCGGGGCCACCAGAGTGAGTCGTGTCGACAACTTCGACGGCGCGTGGCTCAACCCAAAGTTTCATGCGCTCCCAGCTTTCACCAAACGGTGTGGCGTTCAAGAAACCCGAGCCAAGTGCGAACACCGACAAGATCATCAACGGAATTGTGATCAACAGGCCAGACTCGTGCGGGCCATGCGACGCGTGAACATCGTGATTGTTGTCGGAATCGTGTGCACCGTGTGAATCGTGTGCGCCGTGACCTGACGAACTTGCTGAATTCGCCTGACCGGCAGAGGCCCCTCGGGGTTCGCCGAAGAAAGTCAGATATGTCGCCCGAGTCATATA
>DOHD01000009.1:2707-10386 GCA_003535455.1 Acidimicrobium sp. | reverse complement strand
AGTGATTGTCCAAAATGTTTTTCACTTTGGCTATCGCCACGTCAATAATCTGTGGTCGACCGACTTCGTTCCATTCTTTCGGGCTTAAACGATCGCCAACTGCAGGGTAGATGTATTCAGTTTGCATAATTTCGAGTGTTTGTTTGGCACCCAAATAATGGCCAGGGCCGTCGATAACCGCGGCGCGAATCGTGTCTACCGACAAAGATTCGTCGGTTACTTCGATGCCCTTGATCGTACGTTGCACGGCGCCAACGATGTCGTTGTCGAGCACGACACCTTCAAGCGAGAAACCAAGAAGGCTGCCGTGCATGCCAGCCGATTCGTAAATTAAGTTCATGCCGGCGTTGCCAACAAGTGCGTGGTTATAACCTTTTTCGGCGCCCGCTTGTGCATCAGGTATTTTCGAATCGCTAATGCCCGACGAAGTGCCACCAGTGAGATCGTAAAAGTGCGCCATCTGGGCGCTTGCTGCAGAGAGAATCGCCTGTTCAGGACTGCCACCCGACATCGCACCTGAACGCAAGTCAGAAACGAACGACCAAGTACCAAAAATTGCCGGGTGGCCCGGCACCAGAGCATTGACGTAAGCCAGACCTGCGAGCACTTCGGCAACTTCTTGTACGAGCGCACCGGCAAGTGCTGCTGGCGCAGTTGCGCCCGCTTGACCAGCCGACAACAACAACACTGGCATGCCGCCATAGACGGCGGTTTCAAGACAGCGACATGCGTCGGTTGCGAACTTAAGTGGCGGAACAACGAAGCAATTCGACTGACTAACGAATGGACGCGCGCGCCACTTGTCTTCGCCACCGGCGATGTCGTGCAACATTCGAAGCGACGCGTCGAGGTGATCAGGGTGCACCCATGAAGTGCCGACGTGTTTTGTTGTGCCGCTGACACTCAAATAGCAGGTGTTGATATCCATTTCGGCTGGGTCTGGCAAATCGCGAGGCACAACCGTTCGTTGATAAAAGTGGATGTGCTCCATCTGATCGACAAGTCGCGCGATGTCATATGCATCTTGTGAGACCGATTCGCGGTATTCGCCAGTTTTTGGATCAACAATGTAAACGGCGGCGCCCGCAGTGCCGAAATAAACTTTTTTACCCCACGGCTCCATGTCGTATTTCGGGTCCTGCCCGTAAAGGGTGAACTTGCGTGCAGCAATCGAAAGCGTGTGTTCGATCAGACTGCGAGGAAACAACAATCGACCCTCTGGTGAGAGTTTGCAACCAAACGGAGTGAGGGCTTCGATGCAAGTTGGTATCGCATCGGCCAAACCGATGTTCTCGAGAACATCAAGTGCCGCGTTGTGAATTTTTAAAACTTCTGCATCTGTTAGCGGCTTGTAGCGACCGCTCTCCATACCTGGGTTGACAGGTCGAATATCTAGCGCAAGCGGAGCGGCACGAAGTGCACGTCTGGCACCTGGTCCGCCGCGACGACCTTCTTTTTGCGAACTTGTCATGTCGCCATCATATTACGACTTGACGCGCAAACTCTTGGGATCGTAGAACGGATCGAGTGACGCAGTGGCGCTAATGCGCTCGCCGGCAACTTCGATTTCATATTGTGCGTCTGTGACAAAAGTTTTGTCTGCCAAACCGTTCTTGTTAGTGACATAACCCATGCCGAGCGAAGCGTTGATTGTGTGACCAAACATGCCTGAGGTGATGCTGCCGACGAGTTCACCGTTGCGCCAAATCGGTTCATTGTGATAGAGCAATCGCTCGGGGTCGGCGAGCGAGAATTGCACCATTCGCTTATTGAGCCCCGATTCTTTTTGTTTCGCTAGGGCGTCGCGACCAATAAAGCCGTCGCGCTTGTTCATCGCGACTACGAAACCGAGCCCGGCTTCGAGAGGTGTGTCGTCGGGTGAGACGTCGTGTCCCCAGTGGCGATAACCCTTCTCGGTGCGCAATGAGTTGAGGGCGTGGTAACCCGCATGACGCAGACCGAATTCTTTGCCTGCGCTGGTGATCGCATCGAATACAGACATTGCAAACTCGGTCGGAATGTAAAGCTCCCAGCCAAGTTCGCCGACATAAGTAATGCGGTTCGCTCGAACTCGGGCGTATGCCAGGTCGATAATTTTTGATGTTCCGAAGGCGAATGCTTCGTTCGAGAGATCGTCTGGTGTAAGCGACGAGAGCAAGGCTCGAGAATTTGGCCCCATCACGCTTAAAACCGCTTGACCAGACGAAACGTCGATTGCCATCGCGCGTGCCGACGGTGGAATGTGATCGCGCAACCATGCGAAATCACGCACCTGTGTCGCTGCGGCAGTGACTATTAAATATGAGTCAGTTGCTTGACGCGTGACGGTGAGATCGGCCTCGATGCCACCAGTTTCGTTGAGCCACTGTGTGTAGACGATTTTGCCAACCGGCACATCGACTTCGTTGGCGCATATTTGATTGAGCACCGACATCGCGTCTGGTCCTTGCAAAACAAATTTACCGAATGATGATTGATCGAACAGACCAACCGCATTGCGAACGGCATGATGCTCTTCGGCTGAATATTTGAACCAATTCTGTTTGCCATACGTATATATGTATTCGGGTTTGACACCAGCAGGCGCGAACCAATTGGTGCGCTCCCAGCCGGCGACTTCGCCGAAGCAAGCCCCGCGCTCGGCGAGACGGTCGTGCAACACAGATTTGCGCACGCCGCGAGCAGTTTCTGGTTGGCGAAACGGCCAATGCATTGCGTAGAGCAAGCCGAGCGTTTCAACGGTGCGGTCGTGCAGATACTTTTTGTTGCGTTGAAATGGCATCGAGCGACGAACGTCAACGTCCCACAAATCCATTGGTGGTTTGCCGTCGAGAATCCAGTCGGCGAGAACTTTGCCAGCGCCGCCAGATGACTGAATGCCAATCGAGTTGAAACCAGCGGCGACGAAAAGATTTTCGACGTCAGGCGATTCGCCGAGCAGATATCTATCGTCTGGAGTGAACGACTCTGGACCGTTGAAAAACAATCTGATGCCGGTCTTGCCAAGCAACGGCATGCGGTGCGTTGCCGCGGCGACCAACGGTTCGATGTGTTCAAAATCTTCGGGCAATGACGTGAACGAGAACTCTTCAGAGATGCCCTTCATACCCCAAGGTTTTGCAACTGGTTCGAACCAGCCGACCAAAAGTTTGCCTGCGTCTTCTTTGAAGTATCCACAGCCATCTGGGTCGCGAAGCACCGGCATGTTCGGCGAAATTTCGGGTACCGCCTCGGTCACGATGTAGAAGTGTTCGGCAGCGTGAAGCGGAACGATTGCGCCAGCAGCATCACCAAGTTCACGCGCCCACATGCCCGCGCAATTGACGACAAACTCGCTGCGAATTTCTGCTTTGGCGTTGCTGCCGTCGCCGAGAGTCGTTTTGACGCCAATGGCGCGACCGTCTTCAACGATGATCGAATCAACTTTGACGTTCTCGAAAATCTTCACGCCGTGCGAACGAGCACCTTTTGCCAGTGCTTGAGTCGTGTCGATCGGGTTGACAACACCGTCGTTGGGCAAATGCACCCCGCCGACCAAGTCGTCGACTCGGGCGAGAGGCACGAGATCTGCGATTTCTTTTGGCGAAATGATGTTGACATCAAGGCCGAAAACTCGCGCCATCGATGCGCCGCGTTTCAGTTCTTCGAATCGCTCTTGATTCGGAGCAACCGCCACCGAGCCGCGTTGTTGAAAGCCTGTCGCTTGGCCGGTTACGTCTTCAAGTGTCTTGAACAAATTTGTCGTGTATTGCGCAAGTCGCGTGAGGTTATGGGTTGCGCGCAACTGACCGACAAGACCTGCAGCATGCCAAGTGGTGCCACAAGTAAGTTGCTTGCGTTCGAGCAGAACGACATCGGTGCAACCACGCAATGCCAAGTGATAGGCAACACTGCAGCCGACGATGCCGCCACCGACGATTACGACGCGAGCATTTGTCGGTAGTTCTGTCATTTGACGCCTCTTAATTTGTTCACAATTTGTATCTGCGCTTCTTAATTCTTTAGCCTTAACAAAGCTACAGTTTGGCGTTAGTTTTGAAGAATTCGACGTCAAAAAAGTGCGATTAAAAATACGGAAGGTTGCGGTCAACGCGATGGGCGAGCGAGCAAAAGTTGTAATTATCGGTGGCGGCATCGCAGGGTGCAGTGCTCTTTATCACCTTGCGAAAATGGGTTGCACCGATGTGTTGTTGCTCGAGCGCGATGAACTCACATCAGGTTCGACGTGGCACGCGGCGGGCAATGTGCCAACTTATTCGACAAGTTACAGCGTCATGCAGGTGCAAAAATATTCGGCGGCGCTCTATCGAGAGTTGGCTAAAGACAAAGATTTTCCGATCAGTTATCACGTGACTGGCTCGGTGCGTTTGGCGCACAGCGAGGAGCGCATGGCTGAGTTTCGCCATGTCAAGAGCATGGCCCGCGCCAACGACATGGAGTACGACATGCTCACGCCGGCCGAACTTGTCGATCGATATCCATTGCTCAAGACGCACGATTTGCTCGGTGCATTGTGGGATCCACTCGACGGCGACATTGACCCCTCGCAAGTTACTCAGGCGATGGCGCGTGCGGCTCGAGCACTCGGCGCACGCGTGCGACGCAACGAACGTGTAATCGGCTTGCGCCAACACAAAAATTTCGAATGGACGGTGACGACTAGCGCCGCTGGTGTCGAGACCGAAATCGAGTGCGAAATTGTGATCAATGCCGCCGGCTATCGAGCGGGCGAAGTTATGCAATTGATCGGTCGACATCTGCCGATCATGACTATGGCTCACCAATATCTGATCACCGAAGAAATCGACGAACTCGCGGCACGCACCGAACCGTTGCCCCTTCTTCGCGACCCCGACACGTCTTATTATCTGCGACAAGAGCGAAGTGGTTTCATTCTTGGGCCATACGAATGGCAGGCGACGCCGATGTGGCTCGATGGAATTCCCGATCAGTTCGCAAACATGTTGTGGTCAGAAGATCTCGAGCGTCTCGAAAAACAAATTCTTGACGCCGGCGAGCGCGTGCCGGTGCTCGGCGATGCAGGCATTGCCAAAGTTGTCAACGGACCGATTCCATATGCGCCAGATGGCAACCCGTATCTCGGGCCAGAGCGTGGCATGCGCAATTTCTTCCATTGCAATACATTCAGTTTTGGTATCGCCCAAGGTGGCGGTGCCGGCAAAGCGATTGCCGAATGGATACTCACGGGTCGTCCAGAGTTTGATCTGTGGTCAATTGATCGTCGTCGTTACAAAGAATATGCAACGACGCAATACACGGTCGACAAAGCAGTCGAGGTTTATCAAAACGAATATGCNNGAAAAATTGAAGAAGAAAGGCGCGTCGTTCGGCGCGCGTGGCGGTTGGGAGCGACCAACTTTCTTCGATCCGAAAAATGAAGTCACCGATCAATCGCTGTCGTTCTTCAGACGCAATGGCTGGCGCAAAGTTGTTGCCAAAGAAGTGCACGCGGCACGAAACGGTGTTGCTCTGCTCGATTTGCCCGGCTTCACAAAGATCGAAGTCAAGGGCCCAGGCGCGTTTGCTTATCTCGACAATTTGCTCTGCACAAAATTGCCAAAAGTTGGTCGCATAAGTTTGGTCTACGCATTGCTGCCAGACGGCAAGGTGTTGAGCGAGTTCACCGTCGTGCGAATTGCCGAAGACAGTTTCTATCTGGTTGGCGCCGCAAGTTCTGAGTGGCACGATCTCGATGTGCTTGAAATGGCGCTACCAACAGATGGCTCAGTGACTCTGAAGAACGTGACCAAAGATTACGGCTCGCTAATTTTGGTCGGGCCTCGGTCGCGAGATGTTCTTTCGCAAGTCACGACATCGGCTCTTGATAACACCGCGTTTCCGTGGCTTTCGGTGCGCATGATCGACACGGCGTTCGGTCCCGTGCGCGCATTGCGCGTCAATTATGTGGGTGAACTCGGATGGGAGTTGCATGCATCAAACGATCAGATGGTGGCACTTTATGACGCGATCTGGAAGGCGGGCGAGCAGTTTCAGATCGCCGACATGGGCATTTATGCAGTCGACAGTTTGCGGCTCGACAAGTGTTATCGCGGATGGAAGGGCGATCTCGAAATTGGCTTCTCGCCATTTGACGCATCGCTTGATCGGTTCGTTGACTTGACCAAGCCGTCATTTGTCGGTCGAGAAGCATTGATTGCCGAAAAGGCGAGTGGCTCTAAGTGGCGATTCGTGCCAATGACGCTCGACGAAGATGGCGACGCCGATGCACCGTATTGCGCGTCGGTGTTCAGCGGCGACAAGCGAATCGGCATCGCAACGTCAGGCGGATGGAGCTTCACGCTCAACAAGAGCGTGGCCTTGGCCTATGTGCGCCCCGAATTTGAATCAGCGGGCACCAAACTTGAGATTGAAATTTTTGGCGAACGCAAGAAGGCGACGGTCGGCGCAGAACCTCTGTTTGACCCACGCAACGAAAGACTTCGGGCCTAAATTATTGGGCTATTTGGTCGTTGGTGGCGTATCCTTTGGGGTCAGATTGAGAAGGGTATTCAGTGAAACTTAAATGGAAAAAGGGTGACACGGTCATCTATCCGCAACACGGTGCGTGCGTCGTCTTGAACATCAAACGCATGAAAGCCTTTGGCAAAACTTCTGATTATTTGATTCTGCGCACGGTGATCAACGAGATGACCCTTTCGATACCAGTCGAGCAGATTTCTGCGGTCGGTGTGCGCCCACCAGTTTCATCGAGCGAATTACAAGACTTGGTTTCGGTTTTGTCCAAAGCCGACCCCAGGGTGCCAGCCAACTGGTCAAGGCGTTTTAAGAACCACCAAGAAAAATTGAAGAGCGGCGACGTCTATCAAGTTGCCGAAGTTGTGCGAAACCTCGCCGCCCGCGACCGCGACTCGGCGCTGTCGGCCGCCGAAAAAACTATGTACGACCGCGCGCGCGTAAATTTGATTTCAGAAATTCAACCTGCTCTCAAGTGCACGACAGAAGAGGCCGAGGTTTACCTCGACAAAGCTCTTGAAAAAGGTGTTCTCAAGCCCGCGAAAACTGCAACTAAAGGTGCAGTCAAGTCGGCGGCAACGAAGTCGGCTGCAAAACCCGCGGCGGCCAAAGCAGCATCGAAAAAGAAATAGCTTTTCGGCGAACTGACGCGAAATGAAAGTTGGCTTTTGCGGACTCGGCGTGATGGGTTCGCCCATGGCACGCCATTTGGCGAGCAAGAGCCACGAAGTTGTCGTCTACAACCGCAACACTGAAAAAGCAAAACAGTGGGTCGATAAGAACGGCGGAAAATTCGCGTTGACGCCACGCGAAGTTGGCGAACAATGCGACGTCGTGATGGTTTGTGTTGGCAACGATGATGATGTGCGCAGTGTCGTGTTTGGCGCGCCGAGCGCAAAGAGCCTGAGTGCGAGTTCAAAGAGTGTTGAAAACGGTTTGCTTGCTGGTTTGAAACCTGGAACGGTGCTCGTCGATCACACAACCGCATCGGCAACTCTTGCGCGCGAACTTTCGGCTGCGTGTAGTGCAAAGAATGTTGGCTTTATTGATGCGCCAGTGTCAGGTGGTCAGGCGGGTGCCGAGAATGGTGCGCTGACAGTGATGTGTGGTTGTGACGATCAAAAAGTTTTCGATCGTGTTCGACCAGTGTTTGATGCCTACGCCAAAGCGTGTCAACGCATGGG
>DOHD01000009.1:1933-2629 GCA_003535455.1 Acidimicrobium sp. | reverse complement strand
GGTCTTGACGCAGATCAGGTTGTTGAAGTTATTTCAAAAGGTGCGGCACAGTCGTGGCAAATGGAGAACCGTTCGAAGACAATGGTGCGAGATCAATTTGATTTTGGTTTTGCAGTCGAATGGATGCGCAAAGATCTGGGCATTTGCTTCGACGAAGCAAAAAACAACGGCGCCGATCTGACGATGACAAAACTTGTCGACGCACTTTACGCCCGCGTTATCGAAATGGGCGGCTCGCGCTGGGACACCAGCAGCCTGATGAAACTGCTAACCCACCCCAAAAAATAGCGCGTTCGCGTTGGCTATTCGCAAGAGGTGCAATTGCGCACGGGGCTTTGCCGCCAGTTATTTGCCGGAGGCGGCTTGGGCGAAGGCGTCGAGAAGTTTGTCGAGTTGCGCGTCGGTGATGACGAGCGGCGGGCAAAAGGTGTTCGTATCTGCGTTGATCGCGCGCGTGATCGCACCGAGTTCGAGCATGCGGTCGCGAATTTTGATATTGCTTTGTGATGCATGCAGACCGGCGGCCCAGACAGCGCCATCACCGCGCGCATGGTCGATGACGCCGTCGCGAGCCAAGGCCTGCAGCGCATCACCGATTCGTTTGCCAATAACCGTTGCTCGATCGCGCAAACCCTCGCGCTCGATTATCTCTAGATTTACAAGCGCTGCAACACAAGCAGATGCATGACCTGAATA
>DOHD01000009.1:1422-1925 GCA_003535455.1 Acidimicrobium sp. | reverse complement strand
GCATTGCCGACGAAAACACCACCAAGAGGTTGGTAGCCCGAAGTGACAGCCTTGGCGAAACACAACAAGTCGGGTTTGACGCCATAAAAGTTTGCGCCAAACCATGTGCCTAATCGCGCGAAGCCGGTAATAACTTCGTCAAAAATCAAAAACGCTCCGTGCTGATCGCAAAGTTTTCGCAAACCTTTGAGATAGTCAGCCGATGGAGGATAAACGCCGCCCGCGCCCTGCAACGGTTCGGCGAGAATTGCCGCCACGGTGTTGCCGCGTTGAGTCATCAGCACTGAAAGAGCCTCGAGATCGTCGCTGGCGACTTGCTCAACATCTGGCACGAGCGGCCCGTAGCCAACTTTGTTGAGTGGCAAACCCTGCGCACTGGTGCCGCCATAGTTTGTGCCGTGATAGCCACGCATCCGCGAGATAATTAGTGTGCGCTCTGGTCGACCAGCTTGAACATGGGCGAGTCGCGCCAACTTCATCGCTGAGTCGACCGCTTCTGAACC
>DOHD01000009.1:0-1320 GCA_003535455.1 Acidimicrobium sp. | reverse complement strand
GCGACTGCATCGGCGATTTCTTTTCGGCCGTGCCCGACGGCGCAATACCAAAGGCTGGCCATGCCATCGACAAGTTCGTTGCCTTTGTCGTCCCACACGAGAGCGCCTTGGCCGCGCACGAGTTTTATAAAGTTGTCTTTTGTCGGTTTGGCGAACGGGTGCAAAAACGCATTGCGGGCTTGATTCATGACAGTTCACGCTAGTTCGCGCTATCGCTCTAGGCTTATGGGCTGATGAAAGGCCTGATTCTCTCTGGTGGCGCCGGAACTCGGTTAAGGCCTATTACGCATACGAGCGCCAAACAACTAGTACCGATCGCCAATAAACCAATCTTGTTTTATGGAATAGAAGCCATGGCGCGAGCGGGCATCCGCGAAATCGGCATCATTGTCGGCTCGACCCGCGAAGAAATCAAATCTGCGGTCGGCGACGGCAGTCAGTTCGGTGTGAAAGTCACCTACATTCCGCAAGACGAGCCACTCGGGTTGGCGCATTGCGTGTTGATCGCCGACAAGTTTCTCGGTGAAGACGACTTCATCATGTATCTCGGCGACAACATGCTCGAGCAAGGTCTCGAAGAGTTTGTCAATGAATTCGAGAGCGCTCGGGCAAGCAACGCGAAAGAGAAACCTTCTGCGCAAATCTTGTTGTGTCATGTCGAAGACCCAAGGCAGTTCGGGGTGGCCGAAGTCGACAAGAACGGTCATGTCGTTCGATTGGTCGAGAAACCAAAAGACCCACCGTCAGACCTTGCCTTGGTCGGTGTTTATTTGTTCGATAAGACGATCAACAAAGCCGTTCGCTCGATCAAGCCATCTGCTCGTGGTGAACTTGAGATCACTGATGCAATTCAGTGGCTGGTTGACAACAAACTCTCGGTGCGACACAAAGTTTTGCAAGGTTGGTGGATCGACACCGGCAAGAAAGACCCGCTTCTCGAATGCAATCGTCTAGTTCTTGACGCGATGACGCATCGCATTGACGGCGCAGTTGATGGTGCATCGCAGATTCAAGGGCGAGTGACAATTGAAAAAGGTGCAAAGATCTCGAATTCTCGAATTCGTGGGCCGGTCGTTATCGGCCCTGATGCGATCGTCGAAGATAGTTACATCGGGCCATACACGTCACTCGGAAAAAACTGTCGCGTCTTGAAGTCAGAAATGGAGCATTCGGTCGTGCTTGACGGCAGTTCGATCGTTGGCGTATCGAAACTGACCGACTCGTTGATTGGTCGAGATGTCGAAGTTGCGCGCAGTGTGCAACAACCGCGGGCGTTGCGTTTGATGCTCGGCGATGATTCGAAAGTAGAACTCGAGTAGT
>DOHD01000029.1:6491-8094 GCA_003535455.1 Acidimicrobium sp. | reverse complement strand
CCTCCGGCAAGAATCACGATTCGACCTTTTTCAAGGTGTCGCTCGGCGCGCCGACGAATATATGGTTCGGCAACTTTAGGCATTTCAACGGCGGTCATCACTCGCGAAAACTGACCCACTCGTTCGAACGCGTCTTGCAGAGCCAAGGCGTTCATCACGGTGGCGATCATGCCCATATAGTCGGCTTGTGCTTGATCCATACCCTGACCAGCACCTTTGAGGCCGCGCCAAAAGTTGCCACCACCGACAACGACGGCGATGTCAACATCTAGATCACGTCGAGTTTCATGCAACTCGGTCGCGATTTGATGCAAAACATCCGAGTCGAGACCAAAACCTGTCGGCTCAGCAAGTGCTTCACCCGATAATTTTAAAACCACCCGCTTCCAACGAGGATTCGCGGACGACGCACCAGCCATATCTCTAGCCTATTTCAACCTGCGCAAAGCGAAGAATTTTGGCCGCACCGATGATCGCCGCTACCGACTGCTTGTCGTCCTTGGCATATGGCTGTTCAAGCAGGCAGACGTCTTTGAAAAAGCCGGTCACACGACCGTCAACAATTTTGGCGATTGCTTGTTCTGGCTTGCCTTCGTTTCGAGTGACAACTTCGAGGGTCGCACGTTCGGCTGCAACAACCGAGTCGGGTACATCGGTCTTGTTCAAATATTTTGGTCGAGCGAACGCGATATGCACGGCAATGTCATGCGCCAGTTCATCGGTCGCACCGCTCATTTCTACGAGCACGCCGTTGATGCCACGACCACCCTGAAGGTGCGAATATGAACCGATCTTGTTGCCTGCACCACCGTCGATTCGCACGACATCGCCGATTTCGATTTTTTCTTTGAGCAATATCTTTAGATCTTCGAGTTGGGTCGCGCGCTGGGTGATCGCAGCCTCACCTTTTTCTAGAACGAGAGCAACAAGAGCGTCGGCCTCGGCTTTGAAACCATCGCTGCTTGCCACAAAGTCGGTCTCGCACTTCAACTTGACCATCGCTCCAACACTGCCCTTGACCAGCACCGCCACAACACCTTGTGCGTTGTCACGATCGTCTCGCTTGGCGCTCGCCGACAAACCTTTTTCACGAAGCCACTGTTTTGCGGCCTCGAGGTCTCCGTTGGCTTCTTCAAGTGCCTTTTTGCAATCCATCATTCCGGCGCCAGTTGCCTGACGCAGTGCTTGAACTTCTTTTGCTGTAAATGCCATCGTGATCAGTACTGCTTTTTGTGCTTGGTGGTTCTAAGTTGTTTTACTCTGACTTCGGCGCAACTTTTGCATCACGCTTTGCCATTTCGGCAAGAGCCTGTGCCTTTGCTGCTTCTTGTTGTGCCTCGAAGATCGCCTGCTCGGCCGGTGTGCGAGTGTTCACTGGCGCGGCAGGAATCGTCGCTCCCGTCGATGTTGGAGCAACTCGCGGTGTCATCTTCTCGGCAATGTAACGACCTTCGATAACTGCTTCGGCGATAACGCGTGCCATCAATTCGTTCGCACGAATCGCGTCGTCGTTGCCCGGAATCGGATAGTCGATGATGTCTGGGTTGACATTCGTGTCGACGACCGCAATAACTGGAATACCAAGTTTGCGTGCCTCGGTCAC
>DOHD01000029.1:2678-6444 GCA_003535455.1 Acidimicrobium sp. | reverse complement strand
TTTTCGAGTTCGCGATTGATCAACAGCGCTTCTTTCTTCGGCATCAGTTCGAACTCGCCCGTTTCACGAAGGCGCTCATACTCTTGCATCTTGCTGACGCGCTTTGAAATCGTGTCGAAATTTGTCAACATGCCACCCAGCCAACGTTCGTTGACATATGGCATGCCGCAATGTTGCGCAAAAAGTCGCACGGGGTCTTGCGCCTGTTTCTTCGTGCCGACGAACAAGATATTGCCGCCATTGGCAACAAGGTCACGAACGAAGCGATAAGCCTCTTCGATGCGCACCAAAGTTTGTTCAAGGTCGATGATGTAAATGCCGTTGCGCTCGCTGTGAATGAAGCGCTGCATTCGTGGGTCCCAGCGGGCTGTGCGATGACCGAAATGAACACCGGCCTCAAGCATCTGACGCATGCTGATAATTGCCATAACTAACTTCCTCTCTGTGGTTACAGACACGACTTTCGGCGCCGAAGCGACCACATGATGAAAGCCGTGTAATTAAATATTGGGATGAGATTTTTACTTCAACTAGCCCTGAAATACTAGCGGTCAAGCCCCGCTTTCAGCACCGCAAATTCAACAGATTTCGGGTGCCTAGCCACTCAGCCTTATCGCTGATCAACACCGCGCCTATTTTGTTGGTTGCAACATTTGCCAAATATATAAATGGGTCGACATATTGAACAACCCCACCCGAAAATTCGCGAATACCAAAATAAAGATTTGGCCCTGACTTTGCGATTTGTTGCCCCGACTTGACTCGCTCACCGACGCGAACCGTGCTCAGCGCAATTTTGCCATATGTAATGCGACGATTGTTCGTTGTTAACAGCACGAGATATTTTGTGCGATTCACCTCGCCATGAAAACTGATCACGCCGTCGGCTACGGCAAAAATTGGCTCACCAGGGTTTAGTTGCAACTCGATGCCACGATTACCAGAACATTGCTCGCATTTTGGCGCCCGAAAATAGTCGGTGATAACGGCGTCTTTTATATTCGCGATCGGGCTTCGCATCATGCATGCAGTCGCCCCGACCGGCGCGACTGACCAAGCCGCAAAAAACAACGCAATTACTGCCGAAAATTTAACTTTCGAAAATACTAAGCAACATCTGCTGCGGCAAGTCGAGAGCGCAACTGCAACACAGCCTTGGTGTGAATCTGAGATACTCTGCTCTCGGTTACACCTAGCACTTCGCCAATTTCGCCCAACGTCAAATTTTCGTCGTAATAAAGAACTAATACGGTTCGCTCTCGTTCAGGAAGTCGTTTAATTTCGTTGCGCATGATTTTGCGCAACTCGGTTGCCTCGACGACCGAGTCGGGGCTCGGAACATATGAAGCCCCACCATGTGTAGACGCAGGCGTGTTGTCGGCAACGACATGATCAAGTGGACCAACAGCGCTTGAAGCGATCTCTGTCAACCAAGTTTCGAGATCACTTGAGTTGATCTTTAATTTGACCGCTAATTCTTCATCGGTTGGCGCACGCTTCAGTTCATGCTCTAGATCTGATATCGCATTTTCAACGGTTCTGGCTTTTGAGCGCACACTGCGTGGCACCCAGTCGAGCGAACGCAAACTATCCAAAATCGCCCCGCGAATTCTTGGTATCGCATAGGTCTCGAATTTAAAACCGAGCGCAGGGTCAAAACGATCGATCGCATTCATTAATCCAAATACACCCGAACTCACGAGGTCGCCGATTTCAACCCGCTTGGGCAAACCTGCCGCAAGTCGACCGGCGACGAATTTGACGAGCGATGCATAGTGCACGACGAGCCACTCGCGCGCGAGAGGGTCTTTCTGCGCGTGCCATTTCTGCCATGCTTGGTCAATCGTCAGGCGAACAGGCAAAGCGTTCATGCGCGTGGGTGCGATGCGCCATACGCAGATTTAAGTCGCTCTTTGCTGACTTGGGTGTAGCGCTGCGTCGTCGCAACATCTGAGTGGCCGAGCAACTCTTGCACCGCACGCAAATCGGCGCCGTTGTCTAACAAGTGCGTGGCGAATGTGTGGCGCAGCGCATGCGGATGAGTCGGCGTTAACGCTCGTTCATCAATTATTCGTCGCACATCACGCGGCGCCAATCGCCCGCCCCGCGAGTTCAAGAACAAAGCGACTGAATCGCGCTTTTCGTCGACAACTTCGCGACGCAACTTGACCCAATTTTTTATCGCAGCAACACTCGGCTCGCTGACCGGAATTCGCCTTTCTTTCGAGCCTTTGCCCATCACCGTCACCGTGTTGTTGCGAGCATTGATGCTGTCGACATCAAGTGAACATAGTTCACTGACACGAAGACCACTGCCATAAAGCAATTCGATCACCGCGGTATCACGAGTCGACTTCCATTCGGGCACCTCAGAGTCTCGACATGTCAGCAGAGCATCGAGTTGCTCTTTGGTCAGAACTTTCGGCAAGCGTCCAGTGCCCGATGGCGTGCGCAAACCGACGGTTGGGTCTGACTTGATCGCTTTGTTGCGAATCTGCCATTCGAAATATCTGCGAAGCGCCGCGAGTTTGCGCGTCACACTGCGCTTGGCCTGTCGATTTGTCGTCAAAAAACTCAAATATTGCCGCACCATTTCACGGGTGACATTTTTTGGTGAGGTCACTTTTTGACGCGACATCCACTCGGCGAACTGTCTGATATCGCTGGCATATGCACTCGTCGTGTTCGCCGATGCGGCCGTCATTGAACCCACAAAGTCGTCGATACTCCAACCCGCCGCCATAACAGTCATAACGGTATCTCTTTGGCTGTGTTGCTACCCGAATTCAATCACTTCCCACCACCCAGAGTTGTTGACCACCCAACCCAAAGCCTCTAAGCGACCGAGCGCTATCGCTGCTTGCAAAAGTGGCACCGATGTGCGAATCACGAACTCGTCCAACGTAAACGGCGCTCCGACCATGACGGCCACGAGATGGGCATCTTGCTCAGAGAGTCTCGGCCGCGAATCAAATGACTTTTCGTTGGCGCGCCGATTGTCGAGCCCGAGTGCGACCAACACATCATCGACACCAATTACGGGCAGACAACCTTGTTGCACGAGCAGATTGGTGCCAACTGCTGCAACATTTCTTGGCGAACCTGGCACCGCCAACACCGTCACGTCTCTTTTTTGTGCCTCGTCGACCGTGATCATCGAACCACCTTTGTCTCGACTTTCGACGACCACCAGCACCTCGCTGAGCGCCGCCAAAATTCGATTACGCAACGGAAACCGAAACGCCTCTGGTGGAGCACCAGGTGGTGATTCACTCAACAATGCACCTGTTTGGGCAACTTGGCGCCACAAATCGGCATGTTCTTTGGGATACACATAGTCGAGACCCGACGCCACAACGCCGACCGGCGTCGCGACTTCACCAAACGCCGACTTGGGTTTTTTATTTTCTAAATTCAAAAACTTTTCGCACGCACGCAAAGCCCCCCGATGCGCCCATGCATCGATGCCTCGCGCCAAACCTGAAACCACACAGACACCGTTTGCCGTCAGTTCAAAACCGAGATGCGAAGAAAAATATCTACCAGAAGCAGTCGCACTGCGTGTGCCGATCATTCCGACGCGCCGAGCATCAAGAGCTTTTAGATCGCCCAAATAAAACAACACTGCCGGCGGTGCCAAATCGTTTTTTAAACACGATGGATAACTCGACTCACCATGCAACACAACACGTATGCCAGCTTTTTTGCATCGCCCCAAAATTTGTTCACGCAAACTCTCGGTCGCATTCGCTCGCCACATCGCCCC
>DOHD01000029.1:0-2625 GCA_003535455.1 Acidimicrobium sp. | reverse complement strand
TATCTGAGCAAAGTCGACAATCGCTTCGGCCCAATTTGTGGCAAAGCCGATAATGCCGACGCCGCCAAATGGTCGGCATCCAAAAACTGTGTGGCGTTGACGCTCATAACTAAAACTTCAACTCTCGAGTTCGCAAGCCTGAAGCAAGGTCGACTCGCATCATCAGCGCCAAACTCAAGTGTTCTTCGTTGACGACATCAGGCGCACCATCGAGATCAGCCACAGTGCGTGCAACCCGGCGCACGCGATGATAGCCACGCCCCGATAACCGGCCATTTTCGAGTTCGCGTCGAAGCAATTTCTCGGCGGTTCTCGACAGCGGCGCGACATTATCTAACTGCTCGCGACTCAGTGCCGAATTCGCACAGCCCGATCTAAAAAACGCGAGTTCGCGTGCCGCCGCAACACGACCGGCAACCTCTGCGGTGCTCTCGCCTCGTTGCGGGCTTACCAACTCATCGGTGTTGGGCCGCGAGACCGCAACGCGCAGATCAAAACGATCTAACAACGGCCCCGAAAATCGGCGAAGATACCTGGCCCGCGCCGTGTCGTCGCATGTGCACACACCAGGCGAACCTTCACCACACGGGCACGGGTTGGTCGCAGCCACGAGCAAAAACTTTGCTGGCATAACAACACTTGTTCGTGCGCGCGCCAAACGAACAATGCCCTGCTCGAGAGGTTGACGCAATGCGTCAAGCACCGTCGGCGCGAACTCGCCGAGTTCATCGAGAAACAAAACGCCGTTGCTTGCCAACGAAATTTCACCGGGACGCATCAACGCCGTGCCGCCGCCGACCATCGACACCATCGATGACGAATGATGCGGCGCACGATATGGCGCTCGCCGAATCAAACCGGCGTTGGGCGATTCGAGATGCACCGACGAGTGAATCATCGTTGTCGCAATTGCTTCATCATTTGTTAGCGGTGGCAAAAGACCAACGAGGCGCTCGGCCAGCATCGTTTTGCCGGCCCCAGGCGGGCCAACAAGCAATAGATGGTGTGCACCAGCCGCGGCGATTTCGAGTGCCTGCCGCGCCACAGGCTGACCCTGCACATCAGCCAGATCGACTTCATCAATTTGCTTGTTGCTCGAAACCGATGTCGCCTCACGACGACGATCATCACACTTCAATGAACTATTTGCTGTCGATTTCTTATCGTGATCTTCGTTATGCCATACGCCGCGACCAGCCAAACATTCGACTACATCAAACAAATTTTGTGCACAAAAAACTTCGCTTGGTGTCGCCGCACGCGCTTCGGCAAAGTTGCCAGGTGCAACGATTGTTTTGCGATCAGTTAGCGCCAACACAAGTGGTGTCGCCCCGCGTAGCGGTCGCAACGAACCGTCAAGACCCAACTCGGCGACAAAAGCAAATTCGCCCAATGCTTCGACGCTGACAATTTCTTGCGACGCCAAAAGCCCGATAGCGATCGCCAAATCTAGACACGCCCCCGACTTGCGGTCACCCGTTGGCGCCAAGTTCACGGTCACTCGTCGCGTCGGCCACACGAAACCCGACGACATCAACGCGGCTCGCACCCGGTCGCGACTCTCACGGCAAACTTCATCGGGTTGACCAACAACCGTAAAACCCGGCAAACCGATGCCAGCATGCACCTCAACATCGACACGTGAACCACGCACGCCCAACAAAGTGGCTGATCGCACAGATGCAAACACTGCTACGTCCTTTTTGAAGTTTTTGATTTCAAACGGTCGCAAAAATCACGACAATCGTGACAATCACGACTGGCCAAGCAGCCTGCCGAGATGACGCCAAACTGATTAACCAACCTGAGATACTTAAGCGCAATGACTTTTTTGAAAATCGCCAACGCTAATTCGTTCGGCCAATGTGTGCGCCTCAAAACTCGCACGGCACTCGTTGCGGTCGTACCAATAGTCGCCTTGACCCTGTTCGCAAGCGCTTGTGCCGAGACGCCACGAACCGCGACAAATTTTTGTCGTCAACTCGCACTCGAGGTGCCCGCGATCACCCAACCGACGGCAACACCTGCCGAGGTTTCGCAAATGCTCGACCGCTACAAGCGACTCGGCAAAGTCGCACCACTAGCAATCGAACAAGATTGGCAGTCTCTCACCGAACTTTTATCCGTTGCGTCGCGCGCCAACCCGACCGACGCCGAGAGCGTGCAAGCAGTTGTCGATATGTCTTATGCAACCGAGAAAGCAGCCGACGCGGCAGCAAAATGGATTCGTGAAACTTGCGGCGTCGACATCTCGACCGGTCTTAGCGTCGGCCCAACACCTTAAAAATTTTCAGCGTCAACTTGACGCCGTGACAATTATTCGAACTAGCGAATCTCTCCGCGCTTGACAATAACTTTGTCGACCAAACCGTAATCGCGCGCTTGTTCGGCGGTGAACCAACGGTCGCGCTCAGAATCGCTCTGAATCTCTTCGAGTTTTCGACCAGAGTGGAGAGCCGTGAGTTTTGCCATGCTCAACTTTGTGTAGGCAAGTTGTTCGGCTTGAATCGCAATGTCAGAAGCCTGACCGCGCAAACCAGCCAGTGGTTGGTGCATCATGATCCGCGCGTTCGGCAATGTATAACGCTTGCCCGAAGCACCAGCGGTCAACAAGAACTGACCCAT
>DOHD01000137.1:3729-3868 GCA_003535455.1 Acidimicrobium sp. | reverse complement strand
CTGGCCGCACCAGAGGTTGCATTCATCGTCAACGACTCACAGGCCGAAGTTTTGATCGTCGGTCAAGAATTTGTCGCGATCCTTGACGCGATCGTCAACGACCTCGCGAATGTGAAGACGATCATCGTCATCGGCGGGC
>DOHD01000137.1:0-3694 GCA_003535455.1 Acidimicrobium sp. | reverse complement strand
CCCAAGCCACAACGATTACGAGCGATGGGTCAGTGCGCAATCGGCTGTTGACCCGAAAGCGCCGACGAAACCAAGCGATGTCGCGTTTCAGTTGTATTCGAGTGGCACAACTGGTCGACCAAAAGGTGTGATGCTGACCAACGACAATTTTTTTGCGTTGCTACCTGCCGCGCGCGATGTTTGGGGGATGTCGGAGAAAACAGTCAATCTCGTTGCGATGCCGTTGTTTCACATCGGTGGCGGTGGTTGGGCGACTGCGGGTCAGTACGCGGGCGCAAAGTCGATAATCATGCGCGATGTTGATCCGTCGGCGATGCTGACTCTGATCGAAAAGCATCGCATCACCCACGGTTTCGTTGTTCCGGTGTTGTTGCAGTTTGCTTTGGCAATGCCAAACATTGGCACGACAGACTTCTCGAGCCTCGAGTTGATCGCTTATGGTGCGTCGCCGATTTCTGAGGCGGTGCTCGAAGGTTCGATCAAGGCGTTCAAGTGTCCGTTCATGCAGGTCTATGGTTTGACCGAAACGACTGGTGTTGTGACGGTGCTCGGCCCAGAAGATCACGATTTAAATTCGGCGAACAAGGGTCGCCTGCGATCGTGCGGCAAACCGTTCACTGGCGTTGAGATGCGAATAGTCGACTCAGACACCGGCAAAGACATGCCGCGAGGTGAGGTCGGCGAAATTTGGATTCGTTCGCGACAAATTATGAAGGGTTATTGGAACATGCCCGAAGAAACCGCCAAGTCGATCGTCAAGGGTGGATGGTTCAGATCGGGTGATGCCGGCTATTTCGACAAAGACGGATACGTCTATATCTTTGACCGAGTCAAAGACATGATCGTGTCGGGCGGCGAAAACGTCTACCCAGCAGAAGTTGAAAATGCTCTGATGGCGCATCCAGCGATCGCCGATGTCGCGGTGATCGGCGTGCCCGATGAGAAGTGGGGCGAAGTGCCGATGGCGCTAGTCGTGCGCAAACCAGACACGCAGGTGACCGAACAAGAGATAATTTCTTTTGCCCGAGAGCGTCTTGCTGGTTTTAAGACGCCAAAATCGGTTGGTTGGGTCGATGCCTTGCCACGTAACCCGAGTGGCAAAATTCTTAAAAAAGTGTTGCGTGAGCCATACTGGGTGGGTCATACCCGACGCGTTAACTAGATCTCGCCAGAGCGAAAACAGAAAGTAGTTATATGAAACTTTCAATGATGATCAACTACATTTCTGATTTTCAAACTTCAGCCAAACGGGTAGCCGAGCTTGAAAAGGTCGGTCTCGATATGGTCTGGGTTGCCGAGGCCTACAGCTATGACGCGATTTCTCAAATCGGATATCTCGCCGCGGTCACCGAGCGCGTGCAAATCGGCACGGGCATCATCAACGTATTTTCGCGAACGGCGGCGCTAACTGCAATGACGGCGGCGGGTTGCGACTATGTCAGCAATGGTCGATTCGTTTTGGGACTTGGGGCATCTGGGCCACAAGTGATCGAGGGCTTTCATGGCGTGCCATATGAAAAGCCGATGCAACGCACGAAAGAATATATAGAGGTGTGTCGCGAAGTCTGGCGCCGAGAGCAGCCGCTCAGTTACAACGGCAAGACCGTGCAAGTGCCGTTGCCAGCGGGGCAGGGCACAGGCTTAGGTAAGGCGTTGAAATTGATCAATCATCCCGTACGCAGTGAGATTCCGATTTGGTGGGCGTCGCTCAAAGACAAAAGCGTCGAGGCGACCGCAGAAATCGCCGACGGCTGGATGCCGGTTTTCTTTTTGCCCGAGAAGTTCGAAAATGTCTGGGGTAAGTCGCTGAAAGCGGGTCTTGCCAAACGAAGTTCAAATCTCAAACAGCTCGACGTGTCTGCTGGTGGAATGTTGCATATCGACGAGTCGTTGACGCCGCAGAAACAACACGAAGTTCTCGACTTTGCGCGACCAAGTTATGCGTTGTATGTCGGAGGCATGGGTGCTCGCGGAAAAAACTTTTATAACGACATGTGTCGCGACTACGGCTACGAAAAAGAGGCGGTAGAAATTCAAGATCTATATCTTGACGGCAAGAAAAAAGAAGCCGCCGCAGCGATACCGGGCGAATGGCTCGAACTTTCAAATCTTGTCGGGCCGAGAAACTACATCAAAGAACGAATCGGCGCATTCAAAGAAGCTGGCGTGACTGTGCTTCAAGTGAACCCAGTTGGCCCTGACCCGGTGCGCGAGATCGAAACACTTCGCTCGATTCTCGACGAGGCTTGATTTTTGTAGCGCTATTTAATTGTTGCGCTGAGTTTTAGACTCGCCCGAACATTGCGGGTAAGCAGCAAATAAATTATCGATGCACAAATTGCAATCAGAGCGAACACCGTGATGGTGCCGCGCGCGCCGATGTATTCAGAGACGACGCCCGCGAGCAAACTACTGAGCCCGAGAGAAAGTGTGATCAACGCGAAGTCTCCCGCCAAAACACGTCCGCGCATTTCGTCGGGGCAACGCACTTGTAATCCATAAGTTGAGAGCGTCCATTGAGCGCCGCCGCCAAGGTGGGCCAGACCAATGAATAACGCCGCGACGATTAATACGGGCGATGTCGCTGCGGCAAGATAACCGCCGGCGAACCCAAGACCTGAAACGCCGCAGACCAAAATGACCCGGGACAAATCATTTTTAACGAATCTTGCGGCGACAAGCGGCCCGAGCGCGCTGCCGACGCCACGCAAGCCGAGCATCAAACCCCGACCTGCGTCGCCACTATTAAATGAGTCTGCGGCGAAAACTGCGAGTTGACTGACGACACCTGCGCCGACTGCAAAAGTCATCTTTGACATGAGTAGCGACATGATTGCCGGGTCTGATTTTGCGAGGTGCAATGCTTCGCCCATGTCACGAATCGGATGAATGCGTCGCGTGTGAGTTTTGGTGCGAGCCTCTTGCATCGGTCGAGTGACTGCGGCGATAAGCATTGCGGCGATGATGAATGTGACGACGTCGGCGATGAACGCTGCGTTGCGTCCGAATGCCTGCGAAAAAATGCCACCGATGCCTGCACCTGCGGCCAACATCACACCCCAGCTGCTGCCAAAGATTGCGTTTGCTTGGCGAAGTTCGTCGGGGTTCTTTGCCAAATTAGGGATAGCGGCTTCGAGTGCCGGGCGAACGAATGCAGCGAGCCCGGCGATAAAACCTTGGGCAACGAATGCAATCCAAATTTTTGAATCGCCGATCAAGAGAAAACTTGTTGCGGCGATTGCCTGCAGAATCGAAACGATGATCAAAACCTTGCGTCGGTCGTAACGATCAGCGACCGGGCCACCAATTGGCGAGGCCAAAAATGACGGCAGCGAAAACGCGACGAGCAACAAAGAAACGAGAAACTTCGAGCCGGTGAGATCTTGAACCAAACCCGCCAGCGCAACAAAAGTGAACCAATCACCCATGAACGAAAGATTTTGGGCGATGAACAGCAGGCGCAAATCACGGTTGGTCTTCAACACTTTGAACATGGTTGCAGTTATTTCTTGTTGCCGAGCGCGCGCAAGATTTGTTCGGCTTGTTCGACGATTTGCTTGACGAGTTTGCCGGCCGGAACAATCTCATTGACCGCGCCCGTGCCTTGACCCGCAGGGTAGAACTCACGCGAAGTGTCGACCTGTGTGCCTGAAGGGTGACCGAGGTGATTGACGTTGGCTTGCGTCGAGGCGAT
>DOHD01000116.1:6148-7478 GCA_003535455.1 Acidimicrobium sp. | reverse complement strand
CAACACGCTCATCGTTTGGGAGTTAAAAGATCGGGTCGGACCAAGGCTCGCGCTGATGCACACGATGTTCGGCGTTGGTGCAATTATGAGTCCGCTTATAGTTCGGGCGTCAGATTCAATTCGAAGCGATGCAGCAATCGCATATTGGTTTGCCGCCGCGTGTATTGCCACGGTTGCAACAACCGTGTTGCTTCATCGTGCACCTCTCGACCCGCACCTCGAAAAGCGAGAAACCGAGACCGACATCTCAAAAAAACAGATCTCTTTCATCGTGATGTTCTTCTTGGCATATGTCGCGCTTGAAGTCGTCTTTGTCACCTGGATCTACACCTACGGCATAAAAACCGGATTGTCAAAAAACGAATCGGCGATCCTCACCTCGACATATTGGGTCGGCTTCATGCTCGGGCGATTTGCAACAGTGTTTCTTGCCCGAAAAAGTCATGGAATTCTTTTCATCCAACTCGGGGCGATATTGAACATCGTCGTCTGTCTGGTTCTTTATTTGCGGGTCGATTCGTTGTTGCTGCCGTGCGCAATCATCTATGGCATCGCAGCGGCACCGCAGTTTCCGTTGATGTTCGGTTTTATCGGCAACCGCACCTCGCTTTCGGGCAAGATGAANNCATCAGTTCAACGACGCTTCCCTGGCTTGCTGGTCAGTTTCTCGAGCGTGTCGGTTCTTGGACGTTTCCGGTTTTCTTGGCGTTTACGGCGGCAACCGTTTTGGTCGGTACAAAACTAATTACAAATAGTTTCGGGGTTCCCGACCATATATCAAAAGCCAACTGAAAATTAGTCTGCTTATTTAAGCAACACTTCGCATTTCATCCCTTATCTCGCGCATTCCGATTGGCTTGATTTTTTTCTCACTCAACCACGCTAGATACTTCTTCGAACGAAAAATCTCATATTCACGAGTGCGTACATGAAACTGCTTTGGCTCGATAACTTCGACTTCTCCGGGCGCATTTGGGTGCAACGCTGCAAAAGTCAAACCGCTGAATTTTTGTGAAAATAGGTTTTGATACGCATCGTCAGCCAACTCAACTGACGCTGGTCGAGCAAAGTTCGTCTCGAGCACGCGTTCGAAAACAGGCAGATTCTTCGCTTTTGCTGATTCGACAAATGGCGCAAATTGGTCGTCGCTAACCCCCGAAAGATGTTTGTTGGGCCCGTAGCTTGAAAGCGTGCGCGTCAATAAGACCGGCAATTTGAATTCGACGCCGAGTCTTATATAAATCGCACAAAATTCAGGCGCCAAAGTCGCCCCCATGTGTGCATCGAGGTGCGTCACATCGAATCCGCTTGCGATCGCTGTTTCGATTTG
>DOHD01000116.1:0-6126 GCA_003535455.1 Acidimicrobium sp. | reverse complement strand
TCATCGACAAGGCCCGTCGACTTTGATGCGTTGCTGATTGGCCGCCACCGATAAAACTGTTTTTCGGCGGTCAGCGTCAAATGAACCCCTAGGTCAAGTTCTCCGTGCGACGACGCCATTGATGCCGCTTCACCAAACCATGGGCAGGGCACCATCACTGAACCACTGGTGATCGAACCCAACTTTGAAAGCTCCAAGAATGCCGAGTTCGCACCGTGACACATGCCGACATCGTCTTGATGTAAAACAATCTTGTCGGCAAACTGCTCGTACATCTCAGACAAAAACTTTCTCGCCGCTCTTTGCGGCACTAATCACTGCATGGCCAATATTCGTAGATCTCGCACTTTCGTAACCACTCGGCACAGCGCCCGTGCCGCCGACTTTGATCGCTTGCACGAAAGCATCCAATTGATTTTCGATACCCGCCGCGGTTGCATCAATCACCTGCGAACCCGAGACCTCGATGACTCCATCTTTGGTCGCCAGTCGCGTGCGACCAGTTGGCAAAAGATCGACGAAAATCGCGCCTTGGCTTCCGAGAATTTCTGTTCGCACATCGTCGCCGTAACGGCAGTTACGCGAGAGATCGACGAATGCGGTGCGCGAGTTATTGAATTCGAGAATTGCACACAAATTATCGACGTCGCCAACCGCTTCAAGTGATCTTTCGACTAGAGGCAGATTCCAGGCGCGTACTGCTCGTGTAGGTTCACCGAAGAACCATTCAGCCAAGTCATACTCGTGCACACCACAATCAATTGCCAGTCCGCCACTTATATTGACATCACAAAAACTTGCCGGTGGCGAATTTGCATCCCACTGTGACAGCCGAATCATCAGCGGTTCGCCGATCGAGCCTTCGTCGAGCAGTCGTTTGGCGGTCAGCCACGGTGGCGAAAACCTGCGCCAATGTCCGATTTGAAGCACTAAATTTTTTGAGGCTGCTTCATCTGCAAGTTTCTTGGCGACGTCAACGTCAAGCGCAAGTGGCTTTTCACACAAAACGTTCAAGTTTTTGCTTATCGCATACTGAACCATCTCTGCATGCAACGGCGTGGGTGACGCGATCAGAACCGCTTCTACGCCGACATGCTGCATCGCCTGTCGATAGTCAGAAAATGTCGCAGCGTTTCGAAAAGTAGTTTTGGCAAACTCAATCGACTGCGTAGCCAGGTCGGCAACGGCGACGACTTCAATATTCGTCGACTTCGCCAACGCTTGGGCATGTACACGACCCATTCGACCAAGCCCGATGAGCGCGAGTTTGAGTCGGGTCATGAAGCACGGACCTCGGTCAATTTCACGACTCGCTTCTCTCGAGCCGAAATCTCGCAAGCAATGGCGACGCAAGTCGCACTGAGTGCCGATTCTGGGCTGCACGGGTTCGGTCGGTTGCCAGCCAACCAATCGATGTACGCCTTCGTCTCTTGTCGAAATGCCTCTCTGAATCTGTCGACGAAACCCGAGTATGGTTTGTCGCTCAATTCGACACCTGCATCAAGCAAGTTCATCGGCGTACGCGGAGCAAACCCCGCGCTCACCGAATCTTTCGAGCCAAATATTTCAAATCGCACATCGTGGCCGCGTGGGTCATGGCGGGTTCCCGAAATACTTATTTGAACCCCAGACTCGGTGACGGCATGAATCAGTGCGACATCGCCGTCTTCGAACTCGGCGTATTGTTGAAACTCTCTCACGCGCCGAGTTGCAAACACTTCGGCGATGTTCTCACCGCACAACCACTCTGCCAAATCAAAATCGTGAACATGAAGATCGCGAAATATTCCGCCGCTTCCCGCCAAAAATTCACGTGACGACGGTTCAATATCGTTCGACATGAATCGCAAGTGATAAAGAGTGCCGATCTTTTTGGCATCGATCAACTGTTTCGCCTTGGCTATCGGTGGGTCAAACCGGCGTTGAAAACCGACTTGCATTTGGGCGCCCGCTTCTTTCAGTCGCTTCAAGACTGCGTCGGTTTCGCTCAGTTCGAGGGCAATTGGCTTCTCGCAAAAAATTTTTCGATTTGGCCCAATAACGAGATCAAGTGCGACAGCATGATGCGCCGTACCCGTGGTTACGACAAATGAGTCAAAATCATCGGGTCTGAAGTCGCGTTCATGCAACACATTCACACCAAATTTGGTTCGCAATTTTTCGGCTTTTTCTGGCGAACGATTGATCACCGAGATTTCAGAGACACGAGAATCACTGACCATGTCTTCGATTCGAATTTCTGCCATTCGACCAGCGCCAAAAACTGCAATTTGCATGCACGCAAACTAGTCGGTCAAAACTAATAATGACAATAAAGCGGCATGACGAGCGTAAACTCATCGTGATGAATAACACGATCGTTGCTGTTGGTCGGGTCAGCGTCGATCTATACGGCGTCGAGGCTGGTGCCGGTTTTTCAAACGAGCAGACTTTTTCAAAGAGTGTTGGCGGTAGCCCGAGCAACGTCGCTGTCGCCGCGGCGAAACTTGGCAACCACTCGGTTTTGCTCACAAAAGTTGGCGCCGACCCGCTCGGTCAATACATCATCAACAAACTCGATAGTTGGGGTGTCGACACCAAATATGTATCTGCCGAACCAAACGGTCTGACACCCGTGGTGCTCGCTGCACTTGATCCACCCGAAGATCCCAAACTTATTTTTCACCGACAACCGAATGCTCCCGACACCACGATCAGCGCCGACTCTGTGCCACTTGAACTCATCACACAATCAGCTGTTTTTTGGATGAGTGGTTGCGCGTTGGCGAACGGCGAAACTGCGCGCTCATCATTCGAATGGTTGTCGAAACGCAATCGCAAAAAACACACGGTCATCGACCTCGACTATCGACCAAGTTTTTGGCCGTCAATTGAGGCCGCAGGTCTCGCCGCACGCAAAGCGATTGCCAATTGCACGGCTGTCGTTGGCAACCGCACCGAATGCGAGATGGCGATCGGCCTTACCGAACCAGACGCAATAGCCGACAAGTTTTTAGAAGATGGCGTCGAACTTGCGATCGTCAAACTCGGGGCTGACGGCGTGATGTTGGCAACCGCCTCAGAAAGAATTCGAATCGCGCCTTGCAAAATCAAACTCGTATGCGGGCTCGGTTCTGGCGATGCATTCGGGGGCGCACTCTCCCACGGCCTGATCAACAATTGGAGCATCCAACAAATTGGCGAGTTCGCCAACGCCGCGGGGGCATATGTCGCCACAAAATTGACCTGCGCCGACGCCATGCCGACAGAACCAGAATTGCGCAACTTCATCTCTGACCAGCAAAAAATTTAAGATAGAAAACTCATGGTCTCGACGCTGTCCGAAGCAAAATATAACGAGTTGATTCAGGCACGACTTCGTAGCCCCGAGTCGTTCAAAAAAGCGTTGGTCAACCGCAAACGCCGAAAACTAGTCGGCAAAGATGGCCGAATGTTGATCGCCGCCGCCGACCACACCGCAAGAGGAATCATCTCGGCGGGCAAAGAAAAATTCGTGATCGCCAACCGACGAATGTTGCTTGACCGACTTCTACGAACTTTGAGCAACCCAAAAGTCGATGGTGTTCTCGCGAGCGCTGACATCGTCGAAGAATTGGCGTGGCTTGGGGCTCTCGAATCAAAATTGGTTTTTGGCACGATGAATCGTGGCGGTTATCTCGGCACGACATGGGGCCTTGACGATCCGATGACCGCATATGACGCCGACAGTATCGCCGAACTTGGCCTTGATGCCGGCAAAGTTCTGGTTCGCTTCGAAGACACAGACCCCGGTGTTGGTCGAACCATCGAGTATGTGGTCGAAGCAATGCGACTTCTCGCCGAACGCAACATTGTTTGTCTCGTCGAACCGCTGCCCTATACAAAAGATTCAAACGGAATGCCGATGCTAGATCGCTCGACTGACCGTCTCGACAAAATTATTTCAATCACCTCGGGTTTTGGTTCGACGGCAAACTACACATGGCTCAAACTGCCTGCTTGGACAAACCACGTCACGCTTCGCGAGTCGACGACTTTGCCAATTCTTTTGCTCGGCGGTGACCCGGGCGAAAACCTTGATGCAACTTTCGAAGAATGGCGTGGTGCGCTGCAAATACCAAATGTGATCGGCTTGGTTGCCGGTCGACCATTGCTGTTTCCATTCGACGACGATGTTGAGCGATCTGTCGACCGCGCCGCCAAACTTGTCCATGGTTCAAGCGACTGAGTTATGGCTTCTAATTCGAATTGGTATTTTCCGAACGGCTCATTGACAGCACCAAACCAACCGCTTTCGCTAGATGTCAAGCGTGCCGGCTGGACGTATTGCGGTATCGATGTTCACTCGTTCTCTTCAACTAACAAAGTCGTCGACATAGATCTAGGCAATCGCGAAGCGGTCGTCGTGCCCCTGTCGAGCCTGTCGGTCGAGGTAAATCTCGGCAACAATAAATACAAACTTGCTGGTCGTCCGGGCGTGTTTGCCGCTGTTGCCGACTGGTTCTACGCGCCAGTTGGCGCGAAGTTTTCGATCGCCGCAACTGACGGCGAAGTTGCAGTGTGCACAGCCATTGCAACCAAAGAATTTGCACCGCACCACGGGCTAGCAAACTCAGTGCCTGTCGAGCCGCGCGGCGCGGGCTTTGCCACAAGACAGGTCAACAACATCGCAACGCCCGATTCGTTTGCGTCAGCCGATCGAATAATTATCTGCGAAGTTCTCACCCCAGGCGGTAACTGGTCTTCGTGGCCACCGCATCGACATGACGGAATTGCTGGTTGTCCGAACATGAACGAAGAAATTTATTACTTCAGAATCGGCAAACAAAACTCTGACCACGGCGATGATGAAGGTCGCGGCTACTTTCACGCTTACACCGTCGACAAAAAAGTTGACGACACAATCACGCTCAGCGATGGTGATGTTTACATCTTGCCGGCGGGCTATCACGGCCCGTCGATTGCGGCGCCCGAATACCCGATGTATTTTTTGAATGTTCTGGCCGGTCCGGCAGCAGACCGCACGATGGCGTTTTGTGACGACCCGAGCCATCATTGGATACGCGACGCCTGGAAAACCCAAAAGCAAGACCCGCGCGTGCCGATGACTTCGGCGAACGGTCGAGTCAAAAATTCATAACTACAAAAAACGGAGAGCAAATGAAAAAACGAATCGGAATCGCAGTGCTAGGTCTTGGATGGATGGGTCAAGCCCACAGTCGCGCCGCATTGCGCATCGCCTCGCTGTTTCCTGATGCAAAATTCAAACCAGAACTTGTCGTCTGCGCCGACGTCGAGCAAGGTCGTCGCGATCGTGCGGTCAACGATTTTGGTTTCGCCCGCGCGGTGCCAGGTTTTGAAGAGGCTGTAACCGCCAAAGACGTCGATGCCGTCTGGGTCACTGCACCCAACATGTTGCATGTGCCGATGATCAGCGCCGCAGCCGCCGCAGGCAAAGCTATTTTCAGCGAAAAACCAATCGGCGGAACTCCAGCCCAAACAGTCGAGGCGTTCAAAATTGCAACCAAGCACTCGACACCAACCGGTGTCGGGTACAACTACCTTTGGTCGCCATTGGTTATTCATGCCCGCGAATTGATTTCAAGCGGCGCAATCGGCAAAGTTACTCACTATCGCGGTCGATTCTTGTCGATGTATGGCAGTGACGAACTCGGTCTGCTGACTTGGCGTTTCAAGTTTGCCCAAGCCGGTTATGGAGTAACCAGCGACATACTCAGTCACTCGGTTTCGCTCGCACACTTTCTGGTCGGCGACATCGCCGAAGTAACCGGAATGAAAAACAATACGATTACCCACCGACCACTACCGACAGGCGCCGCTAGTCACTATGGCCGGGGCAAAGCAACCGATCCAAAAGGCGAGGTCGAAAATGAAGATTTCGCGTCGATGCTTTGTTCTTTCAAAAACGGCGCAACTGGCACATTTGAAACAAGTCGCTCGATGGTCGGCCCCGAGAGCCAGAACGCGTTCGAGGTCTACGGCACCGAAGGTGCACTCTCTTGGAACCTCGAAAAAATCAACGAGCTGCAGTTTTACAAACGTGAAGACGGCGTCAACACGGGTTACAAAACAATTTATGGCGGCGATCGCTTTCCATTTCATGGCGCGTTCGCGCCAGGCATGGCA
>DOHD01000056.1 GCA_003535455.1 Acidimicrobium sp. | reverse complement strand
CGACGGAATGGTCGTCGCTGCCGCCCCTCTTCTCGCAATTTCTCTAACCGACGACGCTCGATTGATCGCGTCGATCAGTTTTGCCGCGATGTTGCCATGGCTCGTGCTGTCGCTACCGGCTGGCGTCTATCTTGATCGCCACGATCGCCAAAAAATTATGTACCGGGCAAACCTGTTGCGCGGTTTGATTTTCGGTGCGATTGCAATCGGTTCGACCACTGACTGGCTGAATATTTACCACTTGATCGCGGCTGCAGCTGTTGGCGGGGTCTGTGAGTTGTTCTTTGACATGAGTTCGCAGGCGATTCTTCCTGCAATTGTCGACGAAGAAACATTAGAGGTTGCCAACAGCAGGCTTTACATTTCGCAAATCATAAGCAACGGTTTTATTGGCCTACCGTTTGGCGCTTGGATCTTCGTCATTGCCGTAGGCGCACCGTTCGGAGTCAATGCATTCGCACTCGTGGTTGCGGCGCTCTTGATTCGGTCGATACGAATCAAAGACATACCCCAAACTGCAACTGCAACCAAGTCATTCGGCGCCGACTTAAAAGACGGACTTTCTTGGCTTTGGCGACATGAGTTGCTGCGCACACTCGCGATCATGCTTGGTGTGGCAAATATGTGTGGCATGTTCGCCCAAGCCGTTTTTGTGAAATTCGCCCGTGACGAGCTCGGTCTTGGCGCCCGTGGCTTTGGCATACTGCTTGCCGCAATTTCGATTGGTTCGATCCTCGGTGGACTTGTTGGCGAGAAAGTTAGCAAAAGACTTGGTGCAACCACGGCAATAATTCTCGCCTACATAATTTTCGGGATGTCTGACGTGATTCCGGGTTTGTTTCCTGAGATATGGGCCGTGGCCATCAGTGGCACGGTGATGGCGATAGCCGGAACCACATGGAACGTGATCACTGTCAGCATGCGGCAACGGCTGATACCTGCCGAGCTTTTCGGTCGGGTGAATAGCGTCTATCGATTCATCGGTACCGGCAGCACAGCGTTTGGGGCGCTCATCGGTGGTCAAATTGCATTTACATTCGGCTTGCGAGCAACGTATCTCGCATCGGGTCTCGTCTTGCTAATTGCATTGGTGACGTTGGGCCCGGTTTTTTTGCGGGCGGCGAAGGTTTACATCGTGCCCGAGCGAACGCCGGCACCACCATCAATCACATAAGTTTCGCCTGTAATCCACGAAGCCAAATCAGAACATAAAAATAACGCCAAGTTGGCGATGTCTTGGGGCTCACCGAGACGCTTGGTTGGTAGTGCAGCAGCGAGTTTGTCGCCGAAGTTTTCGACCAGAACCGAAGCGAAGAGTGTTTTAACCAAACCTGGAGCGATGCCGACAACCCTCGTTTTACCCAACTCGCAAGCCAATTGACTCGTCAAGTGAATGACGGCGGCTTTGGTCAAATTGTAAACACCAAGACCTTGTTCGGCGCGCAAACCTCCGACTGACGCAATGTTAAGAATGACCCCGGGGTTCTTTTGCATTGACGCGTTATAGACCGCCTGACTCCAAAACAATGGACCTTTCAAATTGACTTGAAATGTTTTGTCAAACCGTGCCGAATCTACGCCAAGAGTTTCTCCGTAATAAGGATTGGTCGCCGCATTATTGACCAAGATGTCAACCTTGCCGAAGCGTCGCATTGTCGCGTCGATGCACGCTTGTGCTTGTTCGATGTCGCCGGCATTCGCGGCGAACACCTCGGTCTCGCCATCAATTTCTCTGGCGGCCGCCGAAAGAGCGTCGAGTTTGCGCGAAGTAAGCATTACTTGTGCACCGGCATCAACAAAAGATTTAGCGATCGCCTTGCCGATACCCCGTGAAGCGCCGGTAACTATCGCAGTTTTGCCTCGAAGCGAAATCTCCATGACGCGAGACTAATCGTTTATTTTTTGGCTTGCGAAATTCGAATTATTTGAATTCGTCGTCCATCAAGTTCTTCGACGCGAAACACCAACTCGTAAAGGTGCACCGACTCGCCAACTTCGGGCACATGCCCGAGTTCGCCAAATACGAGACCACCAATGGTGTCGTAATCTTCTGTGCTGATCTTGGTTTCAAGAATTTCATTGAGTTTGTCAATAGTTGTGACGCCCGCAACGAGCAAGTCACCATTTGGTTGTCTTTGCACCGATGTGTCGTCTTCGTCGTGCTCATCCCCGATTTCACCGACCAATTCTTCGAGGCAATCTTCGAGTGTCACGAGACCTGCCAGCAGTCCATATTCGTCAGCAACCATCGCCAAGTGAAACTTTTCTTGCTGCATCTGGCGCATCAAATCAGCGACCGGTTTCATTTCGGGCACGACCTCGACCGTGTGCAAAGCCGTCTTGATCGACTCAGAGCCGCGACCCGCTCTTTCTGCGGCTATCAAATCTTTTGCGTACACGACACCGACTAGATCGTCTTGGTCATCGTCGTCTGCTCGCAACACGGGAAGACGACTGAGTTGGTGTTCGACAATTATGTCGATCGCCTGAGAAATGATCAAGTCGTCATTGATCGTCACTACATCTGGTCTTGGCACCATAATCTCGCGAACCACGGTGTCACCGAATTCAATCACCGATTCAATGAGTTCGCGTTCTTCATGCTCGATTACTGCGTCTTGCGCGGCGGCCTCGACGATGCCGAGAAATTCTTGCTCGCTGATGAACGGCCCTGCCGCAAGTCCTTTGCCACGAACGATCACATTGGTCAGCTTGATCAATCCTTGAGAGATCATGCGCAACGGATAAAAACTCGTCAGCGCATGAACTGGCAACGCGGTCACCGTTGCGCCACGCACTGGGTGAATGAGACCATAGGTCTTGGGTACGGCTTCGGCTAATACAAAAAATACAACGACATTTAGCGTCACACCAATAGCGACACCCGGCGCACCGAAAAGTCGACCCGCGACAATGCCTGTAAATGTCGCCTGAACGGTCTGAAAAATATTTACGGTCAGCAACAACGGATTGACCCACTTGGTTGGGTCTTCGGCGAGTTTCAAGATTATTTTTGCGCGTTTGCCGTTTTGGTCCAAGAGTGCTTGGGCTTTCTGTTTGGTGATTCGCGAAAGACTCATCTCGGCAAGCGACAAACCAGTGAGCGTGATTAGCAGCAAAAAGATCGCAAAGAGCATCCAATAATCTGCGGCCGTTGGCGCACTTGAAAAAATCATTCGTAAACCTTGCTGAAACTATCAGGCATAGGGGCACGCCAATGATGCAGCTCGAGCAACTCACGTTCGCGCGTTTGCATTTTTATGGCGTCGCTCTCTTGCTCGTGGTCGTAACCCAAAACATGCAACACACCATGAGTGACCAACAAGGCAAATTCATCGTCTAAGTTGCCGGCATGAGATGACGCTTGACGCTGTGCAACAAACGGGCAAACGACAACATCGCCGAGCAAGATCGGCAGATCGTTCAAGTCGACGTTTGACTTGTCGGGTCCGTGCGATATCGCGCCTGGCCCTGGCGTTCGAAGAGTCTCAACGGCATCAAGTGGGAACGAGAGCACATCTGTCGGACCAACTTTGCCCATGTATTTTTCGTTCAATCCGGCGATCGCCGACTCGGGTACGAACATCAGGGTTAGTTCGGCTGCACCTCGCACTCCTTCAGAAATCAGCACATTTTTCGCGAGTTGATGCCAACGCGCAACATCGACCGCAACATCGGTCTGCTCATCTGCGCAAAAAACCTCGATATCGCCATCGCCGCCTACTTTTCGCGGACCGTCGCGTTTGATGTGCGGCTCAAGCACGATGATTCACCGCACTCGAACCTCTCTGTTCGTATGCGGCGACGATGTCAGAAACAATCTTGTGGCGCACAATGTCTGCAACTCCAAGATGCACGAACGAGAGCCCTTCGATTCCGGTGAGAACTTTTTCAAGACCGAAAAGCCCACTGCGGTTGTCTGGAATGTCGACCTGGGTCATGTCTCCCGTGACAACAACTTTCGAGCCGAACCCAATGCGCGTCAAGAACATTTTTATCTGCTCGGGTGTCGCGTTCTGTGCCTCATCCAAAATAATGAAACTGTTGTTCAGCGTGCGGCCGCGCATATA
>DOHD01000081.1:346-3950 GCA_003535455.1 Acidimicrobium sp. | reverse complement strand
GAGTTGCGCGACATCCCTAAAAAATTTGTGCACGCACCGTGGACGCAGTTAGACCGCGGACTTTTTGCGCAATACCCAGAGCCGATGGTCGACCATTCAAAAGAACGAGACGAAGCATTGAGTCGTTACAAGATCAGCGGAGAAATCAATCGCTCGGTAGTCTGATAGGTAACAAATGCTTGACGATCGTAAGACTGCAATCCTCAGGGCCGTCGTAGAGGAGTACATCGCCACCGCTCAACCGGTGGGTTCGGCGCATATCGCCAGCAATCGCGATTTTGCAGTGTCGTCGGCGACCGTGCGCAATGACATGGCGGCACTCGAGCGCGAAGGTTATTTGATGCACCCGCACACATCGGCCGGGCGCATACCGACCGACAAGGGGTATCGATTTTTTGTTGACAACCTGGTGCCGAACGGTTCGCTCGGCTCGATCGAACAGGCGAAAGTCGGAAGCTTTTTTGAGACTGCGCATTTTCGACTAGAAGAAACTCTGCAACGAACGTCGATGTTGCTCGCGCAGTTGACGAATTATGCGTCTGTTGTTATTGGTCCGACTGCCGAGGTTGCGGTCGTACGGTCAGTGCAGCTCGTGCGGCTCTCGAGCCATCACTTGACCGTTGTGGTTGTGCTCTCGAATGGTGCTGTCGAGAATGCGCAGATTGAAATCAGCGATGCATCTTCAGATGAAGAGATTTCGCAGGCGAACATAAAACTGCAAAAAATCATGGTCACCAGACCATTGCGTGAAGTAGCTGATCATCGGGCAGATATTGGCGGCAAGGTCGGCGATCGCGGCGAAAATGCAACCAGCGACGATCTGTGTGAAAAAGTCTTGTCGGCACTCGATCGTGGGCGAACCGACGAAAATTTCTTCGTCGGTGGGGTGGCACAGATGGCCGAAGCGTTTGATGCCGTCGAAATTGTGCGCAATGTTTTGCACACTCTCGAACAGCAATACGTCGTCGTGACCCTCGTTCGTGACATGTTGAATCGTGGTGTTTCGGTGGCGATTGGTGCCGAACACGGTGTCGAACCTCTGTCGGCATGTTCAGTTGTGTTGGCGCCGGTTCGCGCGGATGGTGAAACTGTTGGCACCGTTGGTGTGCTTGGGCCGACGCGCATGAATTATCCGCAAGCGTTGGCGACGGTTGATTTGGTTAGCGATCGACTCGGTCGTCGTCTGACCGAAAATTAGTTCGAATGTCGCAAGATTTTTATCAACTGCTCGGCGTATCGCGTGGTGCGAGTCAAGAAGAGCTAAAGCGCGCGTATCGCAAATTGGCGCGCGAATTGCACCCAGATGCGAACCCGAACAACGCCGAGGCCGAAGAAAAATTTAAATTGGTGAGTCGCGCCTACGAAGTTTTGTCGAACGACGAAACTCGGGCTCGCTACGACCAATTTGGTGAAGCCGGTATTTCTGGCGGCGGTCGAGGCGGTGGCGACCCGTTCGGTGGAGCAGGTGGTTTCGGCAGCATCTTTGATGCGTTTTTCGGTGGCGACTCGCCGTTTGGTTCGGGTTCGCGTCAACAATCGGGACCACAACGAGGACCAGACCTTGAAACTCAGATCGAAATAAGTTTTGTTGACGCAGTTTTTGGTTGTCGAACTTCGGTTTCGATTCGCTCTGCTGTGAGTTGCGAAGACTGTGAAGGCTCTGGCGCCGCAAGCGGCACCAAGGCGACGAGTTGCAGTGACTGTGGCGGTTCGGGGCAGGTGCGGCGAATGCGCCAGAGCATTCTCGGGCAAATGGTGACCACGACGCCGTGTGGTCGTTGTCGTGGTATGGGTGAAATTATTGCGTCACCGTGCAATAAGTGTCGGGGCGAAGGGCGAGTGACTAAAGATCAAACGCACGAAATCGATGTTCCGGCGGGTATCGCAGCTGGTCAGACGATGCGCGTGAGTGGTCGGGGTGGTGTTGGGCCGCGCGGTGGCGGTGCCGGTGATTTATATGTGCACATCGACGTGGCACGTCACGAAATGTATGTTCGCGAAGAAAATGATTTGGTGACAAATGTTCAAGTTTCAATCGCACAGGCAGCGCTCGGTGTCGATCTTGTTTTGGCCACGCTCGATGGTGACGAAACATTGACCGTCGCACCAGGCGTTCAACATGGTCATGAATATGTGCTCAAAGGTCGCGGTGTGCCGTTTTTGAATCAGGGTGGGCGCAGTCGTGCTCGTAGTCGTGGTGATTTGCGTGCGCGAATCGAAGTTGTCGTGCCAAAAAAACTCTCGTCAAAAGAGCGCGATTTGTTGCTGCAACTTGCCAAAGAGCGGGGCGAGGCCGTGGCAACGAGTGACAATTCGCTGAAGTCGAAGATTAAGTCGGCGTTTTCGTGAACTCTGCGCTGCGAAATTCGGCGGCACATGTTTTTGTAGATTCAGTCGACGCACCGGCATTGGGCGATGTCGATGCGCATCACTTGTTGCGTGTGTTGCGGGTGAAACCGTGTGACGTCGTGACAGTCTCAGACGGCGTTGGCAGCTGGCGCACATGTGTCGTTGATGGCGATGCAAAAGTTGAGGTGACGAGTGACGTGATGGTTGAGCCTCCGCCGAAATGGAAGTTGACGATTGCATTTTCGGTGGTCAAGGGCGATCGGCCCGAGTGGACCGTGCAGAAATTGACCGAAATTGGTATCGACGAAATCATCGTTTTGGCGCCAACGACCCGCAGTGTCGTGAGATGGGACGCTGGTCGTGCGAACAAAAATATCGAACGATTGCGAGTTGTCGCCCGTGAAGCCGCGATGCAGTCGCGCCGAGTTTGGTTGCCGAATGTTCGTGACCTTATCGACTTGGCGCAGGTGACTGGTGCGTACATCGCCGACCCGAGTGGGGTGCCGATTGACGCGTCGCATCGAACTATTGCGATAGGGCCTGAAGGCGGCTTCACAAACGATGAGATTTCTGGTGGCAATGGTGCGGTATCGCTCGGTGAGACGATTTTGCGTGCCGAAACTGCGGCGATTAGCGCGGCCGTTCTAATGTCAAGTTGCCGAACAAAATAGAGTTGAAGCCATGAGCCCATCTGACGACGAGTTGCTCGAGCAGTCGCCGTTTTCGCGGATGGTCGGCGAGCGTTTGCGGTCGATTCGTTCGCAAAAGAACCTGTCGCTTAGCGAAGTCGAACTTCAATCACGTGAAGAATTCAAAGCCTCGGTACTCGGCGCCTATGAGCGAGGCGAAAGGGCTATTTCGGTGCCGCGACTCGAGAGACTGGCGAAGTTTTATGGCGTGACGATCGACCAGTTGTTGCCGCGCGACCCGATGCGAGTTGAAACTAATCAGCCCGGCGCATCTGCACCGACAAAGTTGCGAATTGATGTTGCCAAGTTGTCAACTCGCGAAGGTCTCGAGTTCAAAATGCTCGAGCGCTTCTTGCGGATGATTCAAGTGCAGCGACAAGACTTCAACGGCAAAGTTATAACCGTGCGCGCGCACGACACGCGAGCGATTGCCGTGATGCTCGACATTGCGGTCGATGAAGTCGGCGCCAAACTCGCCGAACTCGACTTGTTGTTCGTGCCGCCAACGACGCAGAGTTAAATATCATGCACCCTGGTTTTGGTGTCTATATTCATATTCCGTTTTG
>DOHD01000081.1:0-257 GCA_003535455.1 Acidimicrobium sp. | reverse complement strand
CACCAACTGACGACAGATTATCTGGCTGCGATGCGTGCGCACATTAAGCGCAGCGTGGCGAACGCAATGCCAACTGCAACGAGTGTGTTTATTGGTGGTGGTACGCCGACTCTCGTGCCTGCTGCAGAGTTAATGAGTGTGTTGGCTGAAATTCCGCTTGCGGTTGGTTGCGAGGTGACGGTTGAGTGCAATCCTGACGACATCACCCTTGAGATGATGCAGACATTTCGCGCGGGCGGCGTTAACCGCATCAGCAT
>DOHD01000153.1:1128-3086 GCA_003535455.1 Acidimicrobium sp. | reverse complement strand
GCGAAAATTCACGAAGTTATAGCCGCATTACCTGATGGCTATGACACGATCGTTGGCGAGCGCGGATATCGACTCTCGGGCGGCGAAAAACAACGATTGGCGATTGCAAGGCTGCTGCTAAAGAACCCAGCAGTGATGATTCTCGATGAAGCCACCAGTCATCTCGACAACGAAGGCGAAATACTTGTGCAGAACGCACTCGATACGGCGATGAAAAACCGAACTTCATTGGTGATTGCCCATCGCTTATCGACTATCCGCGACGCTGATCGCATTGTTGTGCTCGACAATGGCACGATCATCGAGCAAGGCACACACGAACAACTGATGAACAACAACTCGCTTTACGCGGCCCAGGTTCGCGCAGGCGAAACCTTCGAAAACTAAACGCTAGTCGGCGATCCAATTGCCGTGAAAGCCATTCGGCACACGCGTGGGTAAATGCACAGTAGCCACGGGCTCGCCGCAAAAATCTTGAGCGTCGAGCACTACTAGATCTGAAAGATCAGTTTCTGTATTGTGACGCAGCGCCATTACATAACCATCGTCTTCAGATTTTGCATTATTGCGCGCGATGAACACCGGCTCGCCGTAACCGAAGTTTTCACCGTCATGTCGCACCTGGGTTGTTTGCTTTGCGAGATCTTGTTTGATCAAGTCTGCTTGTCTGAAAACATCTGAGATGCCCGCGAGATAACCGAAATTGTGTTGCATACCAATCAACGATTCGTTCATTCGCGGAAACTCTTGTGGTCGATCATCTATTCGCTGCTCTGTCGCTTTGCCCGTCTTGGGGTTTAGCACCCAACGATCCAAAGTCGGAAAACCCTCGTTTGGTCCGCGTTGCTCAACATCAAACATTTTTTCGTGACGTGCCGCGTCTAAGACGACGGTGCCATCTGGTGCGTCGTAAGCATTCAACGGGTGAAAGATATAGCAACTGTTGATCTCGACCCACTTAATGTCGGCGGCCACACCTTCGCGCGGAAGCAAACCGACGCGCGCCGTGTAATCCGCATTCCATATATATGGGAACGACCGCCCAGACATCGCCAACTCGAGATTAAACAAACATGGCAAATCAAAAATTAAAACGTATTTTTCAGTGATTGCGCAGTCATGCATCATCGGACCGCCTGGCAATGCGATATCAACAGTTCGTCGCACTTTGCCGTCAACGCCGACAACAAGATATTGCACCTGATTGCCCCAACCCCACCAATAAGCCATCACGTGCAATTCGCCGGTGCGTGGGTCACGCTTTGGGTGCGCCGAAAAAGCCTGCGGAAGTGTGTTGGCAAAATTTGAAACTCGAACTGTTTCGAGTTCATAGTTCATCTCAATCGGTGGCGAGCCACCTTCAACAAGCGCCCAAGTCGCACCCGCATGACCGATCACATTTGTATTCGACGCAAATTGTGCATGATCGGCTGGCCAATCTGATGGTGGTGCTTGTTCACCAAGACTCTTTGCGACATTGCGGTCGCGCACCCAACGATTGCGATACCACTCAGCCTTGCCATCGTTGATTCGAACTCCGTGAACCATGCCCGAACCCAAAAACCAGTGATATGAATCGGGGTTCACTTCGCCGATCGGGTTCGGCCCGTTGCGCAAATAACGACCTGACAGCTCGTCGGGCAATTTGCCCGTCACACTTAAATCAAACGCGGTTGTTTCAACATCAACTGGCGCCAAGTTGCCAGCTAAAAACGGATTACTCGCCTTTCTTAATGCCGCCGCGTTCGCCATATCTAAAACGCTAACAGTTCTGCCATAGCGTAAGAACCTATGTGGGGAACGCCAGACATGGTTTCAAAACTTGAACATGTTCTTGTTCGCACGCCGACGACAATTGGCAATTTTGTAGCCGACGCGCAGTGGCGCGAACCCGATCGCAATTCACTTGTGCGCGAACATCAAGAATTTATTCAGTTGCTAGAAAAACTCGGCTGCAC
>DOHD01000153.1:0-982 GCA_003535455.1 Acidimicrobium sp. | reverse complement strand
AAAACTTTATTGATCGGTCATGGCTATCGAACTAACGGCGAAGGTATCGCCCAAATCAAAAAAATGCTCGCGCCATTTGGTGTTGAAGTTCATGCGTTCGACTTGCCACACTTTCAAGGCCCGAGTGCTGTGTTACACTTGATGTCTGTACTCTCGCCGATCAGTCATTCGCGTGCAGTCGTCTATGAACCACTCGCGCCGATTCGCTTGCTCGAGTTTCTTAGGTCGCGCAATATTTCTTGGCTAACAGTTAACGACACCGAAGTTCACACTCAGGGTGCAAACATTTTGACGGTCGCACCTGACGTCGTAGTTTTAGCTGCAGGCAACCCAGAGATTGAGGGCAAACTTCGTGAGTCTGGCGTGACTGCGCACATTTTCAACGGTGAAAATGTCGCGGTCAAAGGTGATGGCGGGCCAACTTGCCTGACTGCGCCGCTACTGCGCCGATAAAAAATTGTCGCCCGCGCGCGTAACGTCTTGTGCATGTGTCAGCACCCGATTGCGATCGCAGATTCAATTCACCTGACGCAGGTGCGCGATTTCGTTTAACGAACCGACCGAACGCAGACCATTTTGCGACGCCACAACCCGATGAATCGATGTGTATTGCGGATAAAAAAACCCGCGCTCGGTTGAGATACCCAATATGTGGGCAAGATACTGGTTAATCACGCCGCCGTGACAAGTTACNNTGCCACTCACCTGCCAAAAGTTTTTGCCACCTCTCGTCATTGGCTGCCCGTAATTCTTCAATCGGAATATATTCGTTCGACAGCCGGTCGTATTCGGCAACTTCGTCGACAATTGATATCGGCAGGCCAGTCGTCTGAGCCAGAGGCTCGGCAGTCTGAACTGCACGTTTCATCGGACTCGAATAAATAGCCGCAATTTTTTCTGACGCCAAATAGTTGCCAAGCCGCAAAGCCTGTTCGAGGCCCTCGGGGGCGAGTTCAGGGTCTGCAGGGCCTTCGACTACTTC
>DOHD01000048.1:1992-3217 GCA_003535455.1 Acidimicrobium sp. | reverse complement strand
GTCGGAAACCCGATTGTTCGGCCTCGTTGATCGCCGTGCACAACTTTGCCCCGCGCCTCGAAATGATGACCGAGCAACTGGGTCGCCAACTCAACTTGACCGCCGGCGAGAGCCCGACGAATCGCCGTGCTGCTGACAGGCTCGTCGACCCCGTCACCGCGGCTGATCAGCTCAACAGGTACGACATCGAAATCAAACTTCGGCCCGAGTTCGCGAAGCAATGCAACATTGCCACCTCGCTTGTGACCAAAATGAAAATCTTCGCCGATGATCACACGCTTTGCGGCCAAACCATCTACCAGCACGCGTTTTACGAAATCGCTCGGCGTTTCACGACTCGAATCCTCATCAAACTTGACGATGCATGTCGCATCTAGACCAGTATTCGCTAGCAATTCGAGTTTCTGCTCGAGATCAGTTAGTAATAGTGGCGCCGATGCGGGTCGAACAACGCTTGCTGGGTGACGATCAAAAGTGACAACGACGCTTCGAGCATCGAGAATCTCGGCCTGAAGTCGAACTTGCTCGATAACGGCCTGATGACCGCGATGCACCCCGTCATATGCACCAATCGTGACGACACTGCGTTTGCTGCGTGAGTCAGGCGCACCCTGACCAAAGTCAAATGTCGAGTCGTTGACAATTATCATCAAAATTACGCTACTGCGTTGGCCATCACGATGCTTGGCTTGGCGCGACCTGACGCGCTCGGTTCATAAACAGCGAGCACCGCATTTTGCTCGTCGACTAGAACCCACGGCGCAGAAGAATCAAATTTTTCGATCTCGATCTCTCGCCCATGTTTGATCATCGTCTTCATTTCGTCATCGGCGACGATGCGGCTCATTGTGCGCACAGCCGTGATCGGTGGATGAACCACCGCCGCTTCGAGACTTGAACACTCGCGCTGCAGAAAACTTCCGATGCTTACGCGACGCAAATTGCGAAGATGTGCCGACCCGCCGAGCGCGCGACCCAGATCGTCGGCGAGCGACCTTATATATGTGCCAGAACTGCAGTGCACCTCGACATCGACAACACCGGGTGCCGACATCCCCAAAACTTTGAAACTATGCACGGTTAATTCGCGACTAGCCCGCTCGACCTCGACACCTTGTCGAGCCAATTCATGAAGGCGCACACCGTCGACTTTGAGCGCCGAGACCATCGGCGGCACTTGATTGATCTTTCCGACAAAGTTTTCGTCAACAACTCGTCGAACCTC
>DOHD01000048.1:1755-1919 GCA_003535455.1 Acidimicrobium sp. | reverse complement strand
GTCAACAACCTTGTGACATAACCGACGCCTACGAGCAGCACGCCAGTTGCATCTGGGTCGAGCGTGCCCGCGTGACCAATTCGTCGTTCACCAAGTTGCTTGCGCAAAACATTGACCACATCGTGGCTGGTCATACCCGCGGGCTTGTCGACAATCACTAACCC
>DOHD01000048.1:0-1683 GCA_003535455.1 Acidimicrobium sp. | reverse complement strand
CGAACCTGGTCGGCGATCACGCTTTGCAGTCGCTTGCGATGGTCGTTGAGCGCCTCAAGAATCAACTCGTCGCCTTCGGCGCCTTGCATTGAGTCATAAAAAACGATGCCGCGGTTCATCTCAGAGTCGACATCAACCGAAGTTATTGTGACGAAACCCAAACGATCGTCGTCGATCTTGGCGAGTTCGTCGGCAATCACTTCGCGCAAGGTTTCGCTCAACCGTGCGGTTCGAGCAACGCGCCGACGCGTATCGGTTCGCGCGGGTTTTGGGCGTCGTCGCTGATTAGCCATACGCCGTTTAGGATACGGAGGTCATGGGCTCAACTGCAGACACCTCGCAACCAGGTCGCGGAGGGTCAATACCCGCCTATCGATACCGCGCCGCGCTGGCAGCCACAATCGAACAAAGATGGCAAGACCACTGGGATCAAAACCACACCTTCGAGGCGCCAAACACGGCCGGGCCAATCGCCGATGTCGCCGCAGTCGCAGGTCGAGAGAAACTTTTCATCCTCGACATGTTTCCTTATCCGTCGGGGGCTGGTCTGCATGTCGGTCACCCACTCGGCTACATCGCCACCGACGTTTTTGGTCGTTACAAACGAATGACTGGCAAAAACGTTTTGCACTCGATTGGATACGACTCGTTTGGTTTGCCAGCCGAGCAACACGCAATCGTCACGGGCATTCATCCACGCATCAATACCGAGTCGAACATCGCCAACATGCGTCGACAGTTGCGACGACTTGGTCTTGCCCACGATCAACGACGAAGTGTCAGCACGACCGACGAAAGTTACTATCGCTGGACGCAATGGATTTTTCTTCAGATTTTCAATTCGTGGTATGACGAAAAACTCAAGAAAGCACGCCACATCAACGAACTTGAAAAAGAATTCGCCGACTCGAAGCGCAATCTGCCTTTAGGGCATGCTTCGAAAAAGTGGGCGCAACTCTCAAGACTTGAGCAACGAAAAGTGCTCGACGAGTATCGCTTGGTCTATCTCGCCAACGCGCCGGTGAACTGGTGCCCAGGCCTTGGCACAATTTTGGCAAACGAAGAAGTCACCGCCGAAGGTCGCAGCGACATCGGCAATTATCCGGTTTTCAAACGCAACATGCGTCAATGGACAATGCGCATCACCGCTTATGCCGATCGCCTGCTTGACGACCTCGAACGTCTCGACTGGCCCGAGTCGATAAAACTGATGCAACGCAATTGGATAGGTCGCAGCACAGGCGCCCGAGTCAAGTTCAAATCATCGGCAGGCGAAATCGAAGTTTTCACAACGCGACCCGACACATTGTTTGGCGCGACGTTCATGGTGTTGTCGCCTGAACATCCGCTTGTCGATGCATTAACGACGCCAACCCAAAAATCGGCTGTCGAAAAATATCGCGAGTCGGCGCGCAAACTCAACGACGCTGAGCGCCAAAATGACGACCGCAAAAAAACCGGCGTCGATACTGGGGCAACTGCGACCAACCCGGTCTCAGGCGAGCAAATTCCAGTTTGGATCGCCGATTATGTGTTGATGGGTTACGGCACTGGCGCGATCATGGCCGTGCCCTCAGGTGACGAGCGCGACTTCGAGTTTGCCCGCGCCTACAACTTGCCGATCGTCGCGATTCAGATGCCGCCTGACGAATGGTTTGCGAGCAACAAGATCGCGCCAACGAC
>DOHD01000055.1 GCA_003535455.1 Acidimicrobium sp. | reverse complement strand
CGGCGCCAAAATCCGCCGTGTACGAAAACGATCAACGTTTGCGATTTTGCGCTTTCGGCTAGCCAGAGCCAAGCGTCGTCATGTGAACCGTATTTCAGTTTGGCGTGACTTATGGTTTGGCGCGAGGCGCGGCCGGCGCGGGCGTATTCATCCAAATAATTTTGAATATTTTCTACGCGAGATGCGGGCGTATATTCGCGCTCAAGGTCGGCAACGCTGTATTTCTGCCAAGTCATATATAAAGTCTCGACATGTGCACCAGACAAATCTATTAGATGGTTGCACGACTAAGGTTTGAGCGTGGCGTCAACACAAAAACTTGTTGAAAAGTTCGACGCAAGAATCGGTTTTTGTGGCCGATTGATCTTGTGGTTGTTTGCTTTGCTCTTGCTTACGCGGTTTTCGGTTGTCGGAGCGGCACTTACGGTTGCCGTAGTCGCGGGACAAGTTTTTCTTGGGTTAGTTTTCGTCGCACGTTACCGTGTGCTCAAGGAGTTGTCGGCATTGGGCCGAGTCGGACTTGGGTTTTGTCTCGGTGTGACGGTCTCGACATTTTTTTATATCTTCGTGGTCACTTTTACGAATCGATATTTTGCGATTTTGGGTCAAATTGGGTTGTTGATCGTGGCGCTTGTCGTGTTTCGATTCTCTCGCGACAAACTTACGCTCGCCGCTACAGACGAAGAGAAACACATTATTAAGTGGATAGCAGTGGTGACACTTCTGGGTTTGTCGCCTGATTGGTTTTGGCCGTTGCCTGTTGCAGCTGTATTGGCGGCTTCTATTTATATTTTTGGCAGAGTGCGTGGCAGAGCAATTGTCGTTCGCTTGTCAGCAATGGCGGTTTGCGGCGCCGTAGCAGGTTTTGTTTGGATGCGTATTCTCGATACGCGCCCACAGCGGCCGTGGTTCGCCGATGACAGATTTGCAGAGATCTTCAGTTTCAGTCTCGGTCGCTGGGGTATGTCGCACAATCCAATGATGATGGGCGAAAGCATCTCATATCACTGGTTTTCGTTCGCGTGGGTTGGGTCATTAGCGAATCTGACGACTTTGTCAATCGAGACCGCTCTTACACAGTTTGGTCCGATGGTGATTGCGTTGATTTGTGTGATTTTGGGTTATTCGATTGCGCGGGTGTTCGCCAAAAGTTCGACAATCGCACTTTGTGCTGTAGGCGTTTCATTCGTGGTTGATACCGAGCGATTATTTCGTGGCTATGGATTTCATGCATTTCAATTGAGCTCATTTAGTCAGTTCTTTTCCCTAGCTTTTGGCTTGGCAATTCTTTTGTTGATTGTCAACCTGCGCGATGAAGATCTAAATTCAATTTCACTCGCTATTGGCATGATTTTTGCCGCATTAATTGGCTCTAAGAGTTCGTCCGGTCTTGTTGTGCTGTTCGGCTTAGGAGGAGTTTGGCTCTACCTGGTATCCGTAAAACGAAGTTTGCACAAAACCTTAAAATTATTATTCGTCGGAATAGTAATTCCGACGATTTTTGCCGTCATATTGTTTTTCGGCGACCCTAGAAACGGTACGTCAAGTGTGATTCGTCGACCCGGTTGGCCAGCGGGAGTCTCCCGAGATCTCTGGGATGTTTATAACGGAAGTTTTGTGCGTTATCTGCCAATTTTGATTTTTCTCACGCTGGCACTTTCTGGCCTCGCGCTTTTGTCCCTCGCAACACTATTTGGATTTACGGCGCAAAAAAGTGGGCAAAGAAAGTTGTTTGCATTTCTTGTACTGGCGATTGTTGTTTCGTTTTTGCAAATGTGGATTGCTCAAGCCATTTTTGGTCTAAAAGATGTAGTTGGTGAGAGCGACAATACTCTCTACGCACCTCAATTCATTAATGCTCTATGTATTTTGGTTGTAATAACCCTTGTAATGGACCGAATCTTTCGCGCACCGCGCGTCAAGGTCAAAAGCAGCACGCACATAGTCGCAATTGTTGTCGGTGTATTTTTGGTCGTATTATCTCGTGCTTGGAAAATTGAATTGCCACCATCGTATTTGATCCCATTGTTGACAAGTTTGAAGCCAGCAATTCCATTTTTTGGATCACTCATTATCGGAGCAGGGGTTGCGGCATGGTTGCGAGTGCGATCCAAGACTCTAGACGTCGCATCAAGATCCACTTATTTCTTCGTTGCATCAACTGTCAGTCTTGTGGCTGCCAGTCTGACCGTCTTTGTTGCGAATTTCAAGGAGATTTCTTTTCGTCAGCAAGATGAGTGGCAGGCAATCGATCTCAGCAATGCACCAAGCACTGATTTATTAATTGCAACCAGCTGGCTGAATGCGAATTCCGAAGCCGAAGCCATCGTCGCGACCAAAGTTACTTCTAGTTCACCACCAGTTTCTTTGCTTGTTGATCGAAGAGAGTTCGCGGGATTTTGGGCGACGGTGCGACTAGCTTCACTCAATAGTGCAAACGAGGCTCCTCGCCGTGAGATGCTTTCGGCTTTTACAGGTAAAGGCGATTGTGAATCGGCGAAGGGGTTGCGTCAAA
>DOHD01000168.1 GCA_003535455.1 Acidimicrobium sp. | reverse complement strand
CGCCAGCACCACCCGTCACACCGCCAGCGCCGCCCGTTGCGCTACCGCCAGCGCCGCCACCCGATTGTGGACGATTTGTAATCGTGTGTGGTTTCTCGCCGCGCTTCGGAACATATATTTGTTCTCCTTCGTTCAATACAGTTGCCAAATTGATCACATCGAGATTCGCTACCGAAGTTGCGCCACCAGCGGCGATCACCCCATCGTTGACGCGCGCACCATATTTAAGGCGATACACGCCAGGGTTTTTAACCGCACCCGCGACATGAACGGTGATTGTCTGCGGCGTCACAACACTCGCTATGCCCGCGCCGCCAGCGCCGCCAATATTTGACGCACCAGCGCCGCCAGCTCCAACAACACTCGGGTCGAAGGCCGACGAACTCACAACAGTCGTGCTCGCAAAACTCAAATTCGCTTCTGGTGGTGGCGGTGGCACACGCACGAGCCACCAACCGGCGACACCAACAAAACAAACACTCAGCACACTGCCGATCAGGCGTGAGACGCCAAACCATTTCGCGCGCGACTTGATGCCCGCAATCGCGCGACCCGCACCGCCCGCCGCCNNCCCCGCGCCACCCGCCTCACTCGTCACGTCGCCGCGCGACTCGAACATTCGAAAAATTTTCATCACCCTATGTGGGCGCGAACCTCACAAAGAGGCAGAAATTAAAACAGCCGCGCCGTCAATTTTTTGCGATAGTCGCCCGTGCGCGGGTCATTCGGACCCATTTTTTCGAGCACTTCGAGAAACTCGCGCTTGGCGTCTTCGTCGGTCTTAACCCGCACCAATAAATCTGTCAGCTGCTTGTCGAAATCATCGTTAGGCACAAAAGCCGCACGCGCCGCAGCAACAGCCGTGCGCACTCTTTCGGTCTCGGGCACAGTCTTCAACAACTCGAGAGCCGCCGCGCAATCTTTGCGTGCGATCAACAAATCAGCGAGTGCAACCACGACGCTCTCATTTGTCGGCTCGGCGGCCAATGCTTGACGCAAACTCGCCTCATCACCTTTTGCCAACAGTGCCTTCACGTCAACGACAACTGGTTCAGGCAACAAGTTCTTGATGAATTGTTCAACCACGTGTTCTGATTGCGCGCCGACAAAACCATCGACGATCTTGCCGTCTTTCATCGCATAAACCGCCGGTATCGACTGCACCTGAAAGGCCTGCGCAACCTGCGGACAACTATCCACGTCAACTTTCGCCAAAATCACTTTGCCGTTTGTCGCCGCCGTCAATTTTTCGAGAATTGGTCCGAGAGTTTTGCACGGCCCACACCATTGCGCCCACAAATCGATGATCACGGGCGTGACCTTTGATTTTTCGATTACTTCCTTTTGAAAGGTTGCATCTGTTACATCAATCGCCATATCTCCACGATACTGCGCCGATTAGTCGCGCTCGTAAGTGGCAATGACCGACAAAAACTAAGTAGTTTGCTTGGTGATGAGTGACACGGTCAGCAGCGGCATTGACTCGACAAAAGTTTCGACATGGCTCGAAAAAAATGTCGCTGGTGCGACGGCGCCGTTTGAATTCGAGTTCATCGCCGGCGGCCATTCAAATCTCACTTTTTCTGTGCGCNNGGCCACTCGAATCTCACTTTTTCTGTGCGCGACGCCAAACAAAATCATTATGTTCTTCGACGTCCGCCGCTCAGTCATGGTCTCGCCAGTGCACACGACATGGGCCGCGAATATCGAATGATCTCGGCGTTGCAAAACTCTGGCGTGCCGGTGCCCCGCACTCGCGCACTGTGCACCGACAGCGAAGTCAACGGCGCCGATTTTTACGTTATGGATTTCGTCGACGGCCACATCGTGCGCGATGTGCCCATCGCCGAGCGCGTGCTAACCGTAGAGACCCGCGCCCGCGCTAGTGAATCGCTCGTCGACACACTGGCCAAGATTCACGCAGTCGACGTCGCAAAAGTCGGCTTGCACGATTTCAGCCGTCATGAGGGCTACATCGCCCGCCAACTAAAACGTTGGTATGGCCAATGGAACGCACAAAAGACTCGCGAACTTGCGGTCGTCGATCGCGTGCACGACGAACTATTGAAGCGAATTCCAGAACAAGGCCCGGCGACAATCGTGCACGGCGACTATCGCCTCGACAACTGCATCGTCAGTTCGAGCGGCGAAATTCAAGCGGTGCTCGATTGGGAGATCTGCACACTCGGCGATCCACTTGCTGATCTCGGGTTACTCACCGTCTATTGGACTGGCCCCGACGACGAGGCCTCACCGTGGATGTCGCAATACACGACCGTCAAAGGTTTCTTCAATCGCAACGACTTGATCGCCCGCTACGCAAAAGCAACCGGGCGCGATGTGACAAATATCGAGTTCTATCGTGCGTTCGCATATTGGAAACTCGCCTGCATCGTCGAAGGCGTTTACGCGCGATATCTCGGCGGTGCGCTCGGCGAAAAAAACGCCGCCGACCTCGAGCCATTCAAGTTGCAGACCGAGGCCGCAGCCAACAGCGCCGAGCAGGCACTTTCGCGCCTAAACTGATCTAAAGCGATGAACAAGCCATACAAAATTATTGGCACACTGCCGCAGATCAAAGATCCGCTCTTGGTCGTGATGATGACTGGTTGGATAGACACGAGTTCGGCAGCGGCCGCCGCAATCGAACTCGTCACCAAAGAAACCAGCGCGATAAAAATCATCGACTTTGATATCGACACATTCGTCGACTTTCGCGCCCGCCGACCGATTATGGAGCTTCGCGAAGGCGTCAACACCAAACTCGTCTGGTCGACCCCCGAGATCGCGCTCGGTCGCGACATCAACGACAAAGATATTTTGTTGTTGACCGGCCCCGAACCCGACACCCACTGGAACTTGTTCGCCGAAACAATCGCCGACATCAGCGTGCAGTTCGGCGTGCGACGAATGATCGGTATCGGTGCATATCCGTTTGCAACTCCACATACTCGAGCGGTTTATATTTCGTGTACTTCTCCCGACAAAGATCTTGTCGCGAGTTTGCCCTACCTAAAAAGTTCGGTCGATGTACCCGCGGGCATGGCCGCAGCGATCGAACATTCGTTGCACGACCGCAAAATTCCGGCTCTCAGTTTGTGGGCCCGCGTTCCGCATTATGTCGCTTCAATGCCGTACCCCGCCGCTTCGGCCGCGTTGCTCGCCGCACTTTGCGACACCGGTGGCATATCGCTCGATGCTTCGTCGATGCGCGAGCAAGCAAAGACTCAGCGCGAACGCCTTGACCAATTGATCTCTGGCAACAACGAACACTCGCAAATGTTGACGCAACTCGAGCAGGCCTTCGACGAACAAATCGCCAACGGCACTACCGAGATAAATTTTGGTGCACCGATTCCGAGTGGCGACGAAATCGCCGCCGAATTCGAAAAATATCTGCGCGACCGTTAATCGCTCGCGTCAGCTCGCGTCAGC
>DOHD01000106.1:307-4598 GCA_003535455.1 Acidimicrobium sp. | reverse complement strand
CGATTGCATATGTCGCCTCGGGTCGACCGGCACCGCGGTATGCATCAGTCGGTGTCAAGTTTGTAAACACCGAAGTGCAACTGAAGTCGTATGCCTTCGGTATGTCGTAGACACCTGCATACAAAAATGCACCCAGTAGTGGCACGCCTGGTGTGACTAGTTGCAGATACGCACCCATGTCGCCGACAATTCGCACGCGAACCGCGGTGATTTTGCCGTTTTCGTCGGCGGCTAGTTCAATTTCTTGAATTTGTCCGCGACCTTGAATCGTTGCTTGAGTATTTTCACTGCGCTCTTCGACCCAGCGCACGGGCGCGTTGTGTTTGCGGGCGAGTGCCATGCACAAAAGTTCTTCGGCATAGACGTCAAGTTTTGAACCGAAACCTCCGCCGACGCTTGGCGCAACTACCCGCACCTGTTGTTCTGGAATGCCGAGGGTCAGTGCGGTCATCACCTTCAAGATGTGCGGTATTTGCGTCGCCGAATAAAGAGTGATGTCGCCGCCGAATGGCTGTGGCACTGCGGCGATTGCTCGAGGCTCCATCGCCATCGGAATCAAGCGTTGTTGAACGTAGCGCTCTTTAACTTTGTATTTGGCTTTCTTAAACGCATCTGCAACGCAGCCAGGGGTCTCTTCGACAAGAAGTGGCCAGGTGTAGCTCTTGTTGGTGCCAAGATCTTTGTGAATAATGTTTTTGTCGCTCAGTGCATCTTCGAGATCAACTACGGCAGGTAGTGCCTCATATTCGACATCGATTGCGTCAAGCGCGTCGCGCGACGCAGTTTCGTTGGTTGCCAGAACCGCTGCGACACCGTCGCCGACGTAGTTGACTTTGTCGCTCGCCAACGGATAATGCGGCGGGTTCTTCATGTCCGGCGTCACTGGCCATGCGCACGGCATTGGTGCTGCCCAAGCCGATTGCAGATCTTTGCCCGTATATACGGCAACAACGCCCGCAATTTTGAGCGCGGCCGAAACATCGATCGACTTGATTTTTGCGTGCGCAAAAGGCGAGCGCAACACCGACAGATGCAACGCACCCGGAATATTCAAATCGTTGGTGAACTTCGCCTCGCCAGTCAGCAGTGGTGGGTCTTCACGACGCAACAACCGTGTGCCAATGATGTTGCTCGGTTTGTTTTCGGTGATAGTCACGACGCCCCCTTACTTGGCACTCGCTTGCGTAGCCGCAGCGAGCACCGATTTGACGATGTTGTGGTATCCGGTGCAACGACACAGATTGCCTTCGAGCCCAAGTCGAACTTGTTCTTCGGTTGGCTTTGGGTTTTCGTTCAACAGCCCCACCGCAGCCATCACCATGCCTGGTGTGCAGTATCCGCATTGCAAACCGTGGTTCTCCATGAACGCAGTTTGCATCGGATGCATCACGCCGTCGCGTGCCAAACCCTCGATGGTCGTCACACTGGCGCCGTCGGCTTGCACCGCCAAGATGGTGCAACTCTTCACCGCTTCACCATTCATATGAATTGTGCAAGCACCGCAACTTGAGGTGTCGCAACCTACATTGGTGCCGGTGAGGCCAATCACCTCGCGAATGTAGTGCACCAGCAAAGTTCGTGGCTCGACATCACTCTCATGCGTTTTGCCGTTGACCGTGATTGAAACTTTCATCTTCAACCCCCCGTGAATAGATCGGCGTCTTTGCCGATTTCTTTCCCCTGCAGGCAATCATGCCCCCGCAGGGCATAGCCACACAAATCGGGCTATTTATCTATTTTTTGCAGGCTTCGCAGGGCAAAGATAAGCGTCAGGGTGCTTAAACAAACTATGGCGATTAGCCCGCCATAACTGTTTGACCAGCTCATATAGCCGGGGTCGCTCTGATTGACCCATCCCGATCGTGACAGGCGAAAAATATTTGTCACGGGGTTGATGCGAGCGACCGTGTGCAACCATCCGGTCATTACATATAGGGGCACTTGAGCGGTTGATAAAAACATCGTCAAGAAAATCGACATCTGCATAATCGCCGCACCGCGCATGTCTTGAAATCGAAACGCGAGACCAAGACCCCAGCCTGCACCGACGGTTGAGACGCCGATTGCCGCAATCCACGAACAGACGTAACTCATGACACCCGCTGTTGGTCGTGCGCCGAGAATCGTGCCAGCGCCAAAGACGATCATTGCTACGAGGGTTACTCGAATCCAGGTGGCGAGAATCGGTCCGATTATTAAAGACGCGCGCGATGTGGGCGACATGCGCAAGCGGTCGTAAAAACCGTTTTCAAGATCACGGATTAGCGAGAACCCGAGACCGACACCGCTGAACGCCGCGCCCATCGCCAAGCCGAGCGGCATAAACCAATTCACCGACCTATCGGTTGGAAACTCAGGAAGTTTCGTCAGCGCAAAAAAAGTGCCCGAGAACGAAATCATGTTGAAAATTGGCATCGCCAAAGTTGGGAAGAAAGCCGAAGGCAGTCGGCGAGTGTTGATCAAACCGCGCTTGACAAGTTGCCACGAACTGCGCATCGTCGTCGAATGCATGTCACGCGTCGACAAAGCCGTGTTTGCGTTAGTGCTCACTGTTAGTTCGCTCGCAGTCTTGCGCGAAGTTGTCGACTCGCGATAAACAACGCAACTATCGCAATAGCGAGTGGCACTAAAATTGCGCGCGCGGTTGCCGAGACGCCGAAGCCCTCAAGCGACAGAGCACGAAGGCCCTCGACCAAATGTGAAATTGGGTTGAGACCCGCAATTGTTTTATAGACACCGCTCATCGTCTCGCGTGGAAAAAACGCGCTCGAGAAAAACAACAAAATAAACAGCAACGGAAACGTGCCTTGCACCGCCTCAGCCGAACCGGTCTTGAGCGCAACCGACGCCATTAGGGCCCCGACTGCGAGCGCGATCAATGCACCGCTGATGACCATCGCGATGATGCCAGGTATGCCAGCCGAAACATCTGCGCCAAAGGGCAACAACACCAACACAAAAACCAAAGTTTCAAGGGCACCGAAAATTGTGCTGCCTGCAAGTCGGCCAAACAAAATAGAAAGCCGCGAAGTTGGTGATGCCAGCAGGCGATCAAAGAAACCATTTTCAATATCGGTGGCCAGTGCGGCTGCGCCAGTTACCGAACCGAAAAGCACACCCTGGGTGATCGTGCCCGCGAGTTGAAACTGAAGATATGAATTGACTTTTGGAAACCCCGGCAATGAAGTTGTCTTACCAAACGACGAGTTGCCGAGAAACGAAAAAAACAACGGAAACACAATGCTCGGCACGACGAGTGCTGGCTGACGAAACAGTTCGAGTGTTGAACGCTTGGCCAGCGCGATGGTCTGGCGAATCGCGGCTGTTGTCGAGCGTTGCACCGATGATATGGGCGCGGTGCCAAGTGAATCGTTGACACCAGCCGCTACTGCATTGCTCACTTTTGGCCCCGGCGTTTTTTCTTCTTTNNGAAATTGTGGCGGCACTTGTCACTTTCGTCCCCGGCGTTTTTTCTTCTTTGGTTCTTCATCGCCGTTGTCGCCCGCGGATGGTGCATTGTCTGCGCCCTCAAGGCGGTATCCCGTTGCCTCGGCAAAGACATCGTCGAGGCTCGGTTCATTGAGTTCGAGATGTTGCACATACACGCCCGCTTCGTCGAGCTTGCGAACCACATCTGTTACTTGAGCCGCACCGCCACGCAGGCCAACACCGAGCGCACCTTCGGCACCTGGTCGCAGGTCGCCAAATGTTGCGAGCACTGTTTTGGCCTTTTCGGTTTGATCAGTATTCGTGTTGATGATCAGAGTTGGCGCGCCAACGCTCGCCTTTAGATCGGCGGGTTTGCCTTCGCGCACGATTTTGCCATGGTCGATAATGGCGATGCGGTCGGCGAGTTGGTCGGCTTCTTCAAGATATTGGGTCGTCAACATCACAGTTGTGCCTTCGCGGTTGAGACGACGCACTTCTTCCCAAAGTGTGAGACGGCTCATCGGGTCTAAACCGGTCGTAGGTTCGTCCAAAAATAAAACCGTTGGTTGATGAATCAGCGAAAGCGCCAAGTCGAGACGACGACGCATGCCGCCCGAATATGTCGACACGCGACGCGACGCCGCGGCGGTGAGACCGACTCGTTCAAGCAATTCGCTAGATCGCTTTTTTAGTGCCGACGCAGGAATGCCATAAAGCACTGCCTGCAGAGCGAGCAACTCTGCGCCTGTCATTAACGGATCAATTGCCGCGTCTTGCAGTGCGACGCCGATGTTGCGACGCACTTCATCAGCTTGGGTAACAACGTCGTAACCGGCAACGCGAGCGGTGCCCGAAGTTGGTC
>DOHD01000106.1:0-258 GCA_003535455.1 Acidimicrobium sp. | reverse complement strand
ATTTCGAGGTTGATGCCCTTTACGGCGTGTACGTCACCAAAGTGGCGAACCAAATTTTCGGCGATAATCGGAGAATTGTTCACCGCCTTAGATTACTCAATTGTGGCGCCAAAACTTAAGCAGAGAAAAGTTGTTTTGTGCGTCGCTCTATCGCGTCGCGCTGGCGATGGCCGACCAAACTCGTTCGGGAGTCGTCGGCATGTCGATGTGACGAACGCCGAGATGTAGAAGCGCATCAATCACCGCAGACTGCACTGC
>DOHD01000080.1:3193-5244 GCA_003535455.1 Acidimicrobium sp. | reverse complement strand
CGCTTGTCGCCGTCGAAGGTGCGTGTTGTGCTGAATCTTGTTCGTGGCATGGATGTTCGCTCGGCGGACAATCTTTTGCGATTGACAGATCGCGATTCGGCGCACATCGTGCGCAAATTGCTTGCATCGGCAGTTGCCAATGCAACAAATAATTTTCAACAGAACCCTGACGAGCTTTATATCAAGGCCTGTTATGCAGACGGTGGCCCGACTTTGAAGCGCTTTCGTCCGCGTGCCAAAGGTAGTTCGGCGGCGATTTTTAAGCGCACCAGCCATGTCACGATCGTGGTCGACAAATTGAGCGAAGCTGCGCTTGCTGCTCGCGATTCGCAAAGTGAGTCGCGCGGTGGCGCACAAGCAGCCCAGCGCAAGAGCCGTGTTGAAGCAAGTCGCGCACGCGCGCAGAAATCAAAAGCAGCAGCAACTGAGACAGAAGTTTCAGATGCCGCCGAAAAAGAAGAAGCGACTGGTAACTGACATGGGACAAAAGATAAATCCATACGGCTTTCGCCTCGGTGTTACAACCGACTGGAAGAGCAAGTGGTTTAGCACCAAAGAATATAAGGCCTATCTCACCGAAGACTGGAAGATTCGCGACTATCTGAAAGTGCAATTGTCTGATGCTGCTGTGAGTCGCATCGAGATCGAGCGCACTCGCGACAAACTTCGAATCGATGTGCACACTGCACGCCCGGGCATCGTGATCGGTCGCAAAGGACAAAAAGCCGAAGAGCTTCGTGCTGGTCTCACTGCCTTGACTGGCAACAACAAAGTTCAATTGAACATCACCGAAATTCGTGACGCCGAACTTGATGCGGCACTTGTTGCTCAAGGCGTCGCCGATCAGCTTGTAAACAGAATTGCGTTTCGTCGTGCAATGAAGCGCGCTGTGCAAAACGCACAGAAGCAAGGTGTGCAAGGTATTCGAGTTCAGTGTTCAGGTCGTCTTGGTGGCGCAGAAATGTGTCGTCGTGAGTGGTATCGCGAAGGTCGCGTGCCCCTGCACACACTTCGTGCGAACATTGATTACGGTTTCCGCGAAGCCGCAACAACTGCCGGTCGCATCGGTGTAAAAGTATGGCTATATAAGGGCGAGATTCTTCCTTACAAGAGCCAGACTGACGATCGAATCGCTCGCGAAGCAGCGATGGCCGCCGGTGAAACTTCTGGTCACTCAGACGCAACCCGCAAGGTGGTGACATCGGCAGGACCAAAAGCGGTCGAAATAGACGATGTAGCCGTGGCACCTTTGGTCAAAGAAGCCGACCCAGAGTTTGAACGTTTGTTGGACGAAGAAGAAGANNCATGTTGGAACCACGCAAAGTTAAACACCGCAAGCAGCACCGCGGTCGCATGAACGGCATCTCGAAAGGTGCCAACGAACTCGCATTCGGTGAATACGGCATTCAGGCCCTTGAGCCGGGTTGGATCACCGCGCGCCAAATTGAAGCATCACGTATTGCGATGACTCGTCACATCAAGCGTGGCGGAAAAGTTTGGATCAATGTGTTTCCTGATAAGTCAGTGACCAAGAAGCCTGCCGAAACTCGCATGGGTTCTGGCAAGGGAAACCCAGAGTTGTGGGTGGCGGTAGTCAAGCCAGGTCGCGTTTTGTTTGAGCTTTCATACCCAACATCGGCCACCGCACATCAGGCACTCAGCCGTGCGGCGCAAAAGCTGCCGATCAAGACGCGAATTATTTCGCGAAACGAGGCAATCTGACATGGCACGCGAACTAACTGAACTTCGTGAAATGGACCTCGCCACTCTCGTCGATGAGTTGCGCGCGACCAAACAAGAAGCTCTTAATCTCCGCTTTCGTAATGCAACAGGTCAACTTGATGACACTGCAGCAATCACCAAGGCACGTCGTCAAATCGCTCGAATCAGCATGCTGATTCGTGAGCGAGAAATTCTTGCTGCAGAATCTGCAGGGAAGTGAGCAACATCATGGCTGAAGTAACACCAGAATCAACAGAGCGCAACCTTCGTAAATCGCGTGAGGGTGTAGTCGTGTCGAACAAGATGAACAAGACGATTGTGATCGCGAT
>DOHD01000080.1:0-3085 GCA_003535455.1 Acidimicrobium sp. | reverse complement strand
CGTGAAGTGCTCGTGATCAAGGTGCTCGGCGGTACTCGCCGTCGCTACGCATCAATCGGCGATGTTTTCATCGGCACCGTTAAAGACGCTATTCCTGGTGCGGCCGTCAAAAAAGGCGAAGTAGTTCGTTGTGTTGTCGTTCGCGTCGCCAAAGAAAAGCGTCGCCCCGACGGCAGTTACATCAAATTCGACGAGAACGCAGCGGTGTTGATCAAAGAAGATTTGACGCCACGTGGTACCCGCATTTTCGGCCCAGTTGGTCGAGAGTTGCGCGACAAAAAGTTCATGCGAATTATTTCGCTCGCCCCGGAGGTGTTGTGACATGAAGTTCAAAAAGGGTGACAGCGTGATCGTCATTGCAGGCAAAGATAAGGGTGCGACTGGCACGATCTCGGCCGTGCTTCCGGCGAAAAACAAGGTGATCATCGACAAGGTCAACGTGGCCAAGCGGCACACCGTTGCTCGTGGTCAAAACACCAAGAGCGAAATTGTCGAAAAGCCGATGCCGATTCATGTGTCGAACGTGGCGATCAATCAAGGTGGAAAGCCATCAAAGATTGGTTACAAAGTCGACAAAAAAGGCAACAAAGTAAGAATCGCCAAGAAAACGGGAGCAGAGATTTAATGGCTGCAACGACCAAATATATGCCGCGCATGAAGGCGCATTACCTGAACACGGTTCGTGCCGACTTGATGAAGCAACTTGAACTCAAAAACCCGATGCAGGTGCCGACGATTGAAAAAATCGTCATCAACATGGGTGTCGGCAAGGCAACGCAACAAGCGTCGCTGCTTGACGGTGCGGTCGCCGATTTGACCGCGATCACCGGCCAAAAGCCGTTGGTCACAAAGTCGCGCATCGCAATTGCTTCATTCAAGTTGCGCGAAAACCAAGCGATTGGTTGCAAGGTCACGATGCGAGGTGACCGCATGTGGGAGTTCTTCGATCGCATGTTGTCGATTGCGATTCCGCGAATTCGCGACTTCCGTGGTTTGTCGGGCAGATCGTGGGACGGCAACGGCAACTACACGTTTGGTTTGACCGAGCAACTCGCATTCATGGAAGTTCGAGTCGAGCAGGTTGACACGGCTCGAGGCATGGATATCACGATCGTGACAACAGCCAAGAGCGACATTGCAGGAAAGGCTCTTCTTGATGCTTTTGGTTTTCCATTTCGTAAAGGCGAGGTACCAGCATCTGTTACCAAGGCCAAGAAATCGAAGAAGAAATAATTTCACAGGATTAACACGGCACTAAAGAACTAAATAGGACAACAACATATGGCAAAGAAATCACTCAGAATCAAAGCAGAGGCAAAACCAAAGTTCAAGGTACGCGGCTATACCCGCTGCCAGCGTTGTGGTCGAACCCGTTCGGTCTACAAAAAATTTGGTTTGTGCCGCCTGTGCTTCCGCGAGCTTGCGCACGCGGGCGAGATTCCTGGGATCACAAAGGCAAGTTGGTAAACCCTCATGATGACTGACCCAATCGCCGACATGCTCACACGCATTCGCAACGGCAACGTTGCGCTGCGCAATGAAGTTTTGATGCCTGCGTCAAAACAAAAGTCTGCCCTCGCCGAGGTTCTCAAGCGTGAAGGCTTCATCGCCGATTATGCGGTTGTGCAAGATCCAAACGGTTCGGGCAAAGCCTTGAAGATCACCATGAAATACGGCTCTGATCGTCAGCGCACGATTTCGGGCATCAAGCGAATTTCGACACCAGGCTTGCGCGTCTATCGCGCGGCGACCGAAGTGCCTCGCGTGCTTGGTGGTCTTGGCGTCGCAGTTTTGTCAACAAGTCAGGGACTCATGACCGATCGCGAAGCGCGCAAACGCAACGTTGGTGGCGAAGTCATGTGTTTCGTGTGGTAATTCGAAAGTCGAACGGAGAATCAAAATGTCACGCATAGGAAAATCAGCACTCGCAGTGCCGACAGGGGTCGAAGTAACGATCGCTGGCGCAGCAGTGACCGTCAAAGGGCCAAAGGGCACCTTGAAGCGCGAACTTCCGGTTGGTGTTTCTGCTCGTCGCGAAGAAAACAACTTGTTTGTCGAACGTGCCAACGACGAGCGTGACTCTCGCTCGCGACATGGACTTGCTCGCACACTTTTGTCGAACATGATTATTGGTGTAACCGACGGCTACAGCAAGGCGCTTGATATTCAGGGCGTTGGTTACCGAGCCGAAGCACAAGGGCCGAACAAACTTAAGTTGGCACTTGGCTACTCGCACCCGATCGTCTACACGGCGCCGGAAGGTGTCACTTTTGAGGTGACCGCACAAACTCAAATCGTTATTAAAGGCAGCGACAAAGAAACAGTCGGTCAAGTTGCCGCAAACATCCGAAATATGCGCAAGCCCGAGCCATACAAAGGCAAAGGCGTTCGATATTTGAACGAGCGCGTTCGTCGCAAGGCCGGCAAGACCGGCAAGAAGTAAGTAAAGGACTAACTCGACCATGGCCAACACAGCAGAAAAAAGACACTCAGGGCGCTTGCGCCGTCAGCGCCGCGTGCGCAAAAAGATTCACGGCACAGCCGAGCGTCCACGCTTGGCCGTCTTTCGTAGCAACAAGCACCTGTCGGCTCAGTTGATCGACGATGATGCGGGTCGCACGATTGCCTCGGCTTCGTCGCTTGAAGCCGATTTTCGAAAGTCGGGTTCAGGCGCAACCGTCGACGCTGCAAAGCGCGTAGGCAAGACAGTTGCGCAGCGCGCCAAACAGGCCGGAATTACAAAAGTTGTTTATGACCGCGGTGGGTTTTTGTATCACGGTCGTATTGCAGCAGCAGCACAAGCTGCTCGAGAAGAAGGCTTGGAGTTCTAAATGAGCGATGTAAATCAAGTTCCTGCAACTCCTGGCGCTGAAGAGACCGGTCGTCGCGATAGACGTGATCGCCGTGAACNNCGAGCCACGTCCGCCAGCCAAGGTCGGTGAAATTGGTGATTCACGTGTTGTGCATATCAACCGTGTAGCAAAAGTCGTAAAGGGTGGTCGAAGATTTTCGTTTACCGCGCTCGTTGTCGTGGGAGACCGCAATGGTCGTGTTGGTTTGGGTTATGGCAAGGCGAAAGAAGTGC
>DOHD01000121.1 GCA_003535455.1 Acidimicrobium sp. | reverse complement strand
AACGCGACCTTGGCGGTCTGGAGGTTTTGGTGAACAACGTCGGCGTGCCCGGGCCGACGGCACGTGTCGATGAAATGGACGCCGACGCCTACGACGAGTGCGTGCGCGTAAATCTTGGCGGTACATTTCGCTGCACCAAGGCGGCCGTGCCGATGTTGTTAAAGACTCGTGGCTCGATCATAAATATTTCGACGAGCGCCGGCATTTTTGGTTATCCGTTGCGGTCGCCGTATGTCGCGGCGAAGTGGGGCATTATCGGCCTCACAAAGTCGTGGGCTATGGAACTTGGTGCAGACGGTGTGCGTGTCAACGCAATTTGTCCGGGTTCGGTGAGTGGCCCGCGAATGGACGGTGTGATCGAGCGCGAGGCAAATGCACTCGGCGTCAGCCCCGAGAAAATTCGAATCGGTTATGAAAATCAAGTTTCGATGAAAACTTTTATCGACGCCTCTGATATTGCTGCGTCGGTCGTGTTTTTAAGTTCGCCAGCGGCGCGGTTTATAACTGGTCAGGTTTTGCCAGTCGATGGCAACATCGAGACGATGCGCGCCTAATATTTCTTGGGGGATATTCGATGCCAGCAGTTGAACTTGACGGCGCGGTAACGCTACAGAATTTATTCAAGTCATACGGCGACCGCATGGTCGTCAATGACGTCTCGCTCGAGGTTCGAGCAGGCGAATTTTTTTCGATGCTCGGTCCGTCGGGCTGTGGCAAGACAACAACACTGCGAATGATCGGCGGGTTCGAGCAACCCGACAGTGGCAGTGTATTTATCGACAATCGCGACGTAACCCGTGACGAACCAGAGGAGCGACCTTTAAACACGGTTTTTCAGAATTATTCGCTGTTTCCGCATCTCAACGTCAAAGAAAACGTCAAGTTTGGGTTGCGGTTTGAGAATTCGTTCAACAAGAGCGCTAAATCAGAGGATCAGCGAGCAACCGAGGCACTTGAACTCGTGCAGTTGGCAAGTTTTGGCGAACGACGCGTGCATCAATTGTCGGGTGGCGAGCAACAGCGAGTTGCGTTGGCTCGTGCGTTGATACTCGAGCCAAGTGTTTTGTTGCTAGATGAACCGCTCGGTGCGCTTGACGCTCAATTGCGAGCGAGATTGCAAATTGAACTTGCAACGCTGCAGCGCCAGATCGGCATTACGTTTATTTATGTAACCCACGATCAGCATGAGGCGTTCACGATGAGTGATCGCATCGGCGTGATGCGCGAAGGTCGACTAATGCAGGTCGGTGCGCCGCGCGAACTCTATGAAATGCCCAACTCGGTTGAGGTTGCACAATTCGTAGGTGCGGCAAACCTGATTGTCGGCCGAGTTACGCAACGCGGGGTGGCCGAGTTTGCCGGCGAGAAATTCGTCGCCCCCGATTCGGCACCATTAGGTGAAGGCATGATGATGATTAGACCCGAACGCATTCGCATCGGCACGGGTTCACACAATGCCGTGATCGAACGAGTGACTTTCGCAGGCTCGAGTTTGCGCATTGCTTTGAAACTCGGCAACGCGACGCTCAACGCCGAAGTGCCAAACGATGAAACTTCGGCCAGTCTTGTTGCAGGTCAAGAGACGACTATTGATGTTTTGCCTGATGCGGTGCGGGTGTTGCCACTCGCAAAATAATTTCAGCCTTCAATTTGGGTTACATCGGCAAGCGCCGCTTTGAGCCCGCCTCGTTCACCATGCTTCTTGCGCCACGCCGACAGGCCGAACAAGCCGATTATCAACACGGTAAACGACGTCAACACCAACAGCGTGGCCAGGGCATTAAGTGCCGGCGACGCGCCACCGCGAACCGACGAATAAATTCGCAACGGCACCGTCTCTGAACTGACGCCTGCCGACAAAAAACTTGTGATCACAAAATCGTCGATCACGGTTGCAAAAACCACGACGAGGCTGGCCATCACCGAAGGCCAAAGCATCGGCACGAGCACGAATCGCATTGCTTGCCAACGTGATGCACCAAGATCGCGTGCCGCCTCTTCGAATGAAGAACCGATAGAAACAAGTCGCGCCCGCACGATAACCACGACACTCGCCAGCGAAAATGTGACATTGCCCAACAACTGGGCGACAAAACCGAGTGGTACTGCAGTGAACAGTCTGGTGAATGTCAATAGCAGTGCGGCACCGACGACGATTTCGGGGGTGATTAGCGGAGTTGAAGTTAGGCCTTGCACGAAATTTGCGCTGCGACCACGTATGCGTTGTGCGCCGATGGCCAACGCGATGCCGAGTGGCGTGACCAAAACTATTGTCGAGAACGCCAAAACCAGAGAGTTGACGATCGCGTTGCGCATTTCGGCATTTTGAAAAACCGACGCGTTCGGGTCTGTGAACCACCATCGCAACGAGAACCCTTGCCACACTGTTCGGCTTCGACCGTCGTTGAACGAGAAGACAACGGCAATGACAACCGGAACGAGGCTCCAGATGATGTAGCCCCAAATCAAGAATTTAAGCGGTGAGTTGCGGCGATCAGTTGCGAGGGCCATCGAGTTATCTCGTTACTTGTCGTGACTGCTGGCGTGTGCTGCGCAGATAAAAAGACATGAACAACAACAAGAACATCGACAACGCGAGCACCAGCAACGCGCCTTTTTGTGGTTCGGTGCTGGCATTCAAAAAGAAATCGATTTGATTGCCGATCATTTCTGTGCTGGGTGATCGCGATAACAAATCGTTGGTGTAGTAGTCGCCGAACATCGGCAAGGCGATCAAGATGCCTGCCGCAACCATGCCTGCCTTCGACAATGGCAGGGTCACCATGCGAAATGCCTGTCGCGAGTTTGCGCCGAGATCTCGCGCCGCGTCGACCAATCGCCAGTCAAGACGTTCGAGGGTGGCGTAGAGCGGCAAAATCAAAAACGGAATGTAGCCATAGACAAGGCCGAGAATCACCGTGATTGGTGAGCCATCGAGCCAGTTGTAGTTGACACCGAAGTTGCGCATGAATCGCGTGAATAAACCGTCGACGCTGAGAAGATTGACCCACGCCAGCATTCGCATCAGATAATTGACCCAAAATGGCACGATGATCAACGCGAGTAAAAGTAGTTTTCGCTTGCCTGCGTGTCGGGCCAGAAAGTATGCGATTGGAAACCCAAATACGAAGCAAAGCGACATCGCGCAAACGACATAGATCACTGTTCTCACGGCGACACCACGCAGCGGGCCTGTTGTTAAACTCGTGAAAA
>DOHD01000059.1 GCA_003535455.1 Acidimicrobium sp. | reverse complement strand
AATACGAAGCGGCTGGCGCCACGATCGTGCAAACTGCGGCCGATGCTTGGTCACAACAGATGGTCGTCAAGGTCAAAGAACCGACCGTCAAAGAGTTCGATTTCTTGCGCAAAGATCTGACGCTTTTCACATATCTTCACCTCGCCGCTTACCCAAAGGTCGCCGAGGCGCTTCTCAAAAACAAGACAACGTCAATCGCTTATGAAACAGTTCAAGAGTCAGACGGTTCTCTACCTCTGCTTGCACCGATGAGCGAGATCGCCGGTCGCATCGCCACTCAAGTCGGCGCATTTTATTTACAGAGCCCCAATGGTGGTCGTGGTGTGCTCATGGGTGGCGCACCCGGCGTGCATCCTGCAAAAGTATTGGTCATCGGCGCCGGCAATGTCGGTTGGAACTCGGCTTGGATCGCCGGTGGCATGGAGGCCGAAGTCGTGCTACTCGACAAGAACCTTGATCGTTTGCGATTCATCGATCAGATTATTCGATCGCGAATCACAACGATCGCCTCGAATCGGGGCGCGATCGAGCGTTACATTGCGCAAGCCGACCTGGTGATCGGCGCAGTGCTCGTCGCTGGCGCCCGAGCACCAATCGTCGTCTCAGAAGACATGGTCAAAACGATGAAGCGTGGTTCGGTGATTGTCGATGTTGCGGTAGACCAAGGTGGCTGCATCGAAACAATCCACGAAACAACCCACAAAGAACCCGTTTACGAAAAGCACGGCGTGCTGCACTACGCCGTCGGCAACATGCCCGGTGCTGTGCCCCACACGAGCACCTATGCGCTGACAAACGCGACATTGCCTTATCTTCTTGAAGTCGCCAAACTGGGCACGCAACAAGCAGCACAACATGATTCACGATTGAAACTCGGCGTCAACACGGTCAACGGCGAAATAACGAATCTTGCGGCAGCGACCGCACTCAATAAATCTGCAACCGACTGTCTAGAAGTTTTTAAAAACTAGTCGCAGCAACTATCGCGCCAACCACAACCCGAACACTTAAAATGCGCGTGTTCGGCGTGAAGCGCCGAACCACAATGGGGGCACTCAGAAAAAACCGCGTGGCGAGTGCGACATGAATCTGTCGATTCTGGTTGCGACTTATCNNCGTGATTTCAGGCGAATCTGGTTCGGTTCTTTCGCCTCGAACATCGGCACCTGGATTCAAAATGTCGTTCTTCCTGTCTATATATATAGTCGAACTGGCAGAGCATCATTCGTTGCCGTGGTCATTTTCGCCCAACTTGGCCCAATTCTGCTGTTGTCAATTCCTGGTGGTGTTATCGCCGACCGTATCGATCGCAAAAAATTTTTGGTGTCAATGCAGACTCTGCAACTTTCATGCTCGCTATTGTTAGCTTTTTTCGCCGCCAACAACGTTGCAATCTGGCTAATTTTCGCCGCTCAACTTGGTGTCGGCATCGGCAATGCACTTCAAATTCCGGCTTGGTCGGCAATGCTCACTTCACTGGTTCCACCTAAAGACATCGCCGGCGCAATCTCGCTCAATTCGACGGTGATCAATGGCGCTCGAGTAATCGGACCGATAATTGTTGCCGTGCTTTCACAATGGAGCGTGACGACTGCACAATTTTTCGCGATCAATGCTGCAACTTATTTATTTGTCATTTTTGCGCTCGTCAGCGTGCGCATACCCGACATTGCCCGAGATACGACAGCCGGTTGGCGTCGATTTACATTCGCTTTCAAGATCGCCCGCGAACGCATCGTCGTTTCGCGACTCGTGTTGACGCTCGCTTCCTTTTCGTTGCTCTCGTTGCCCTATGTCGGCTTGTTTCCTGCAGTCGCCAAACTTAATTTTGGCATTGATTCACAAAGTTCGACCTACAACTGGCTCTATGCAACATGGGGTCTTGGCGCATGTCTCGGTGGGCTGAGCGTCTCAACAATCTTTGTCGAAATCGACAATCGCCGACTCATTCGCATCGGGTTCGCCAGTTTCAGTTTCAGCATGATGGCNNGGCGCCGCCTATTTCTTCACCACCACTTCAATGCAGACTGTTTTGGCTTCGGGGCTCGCACCAGAAATTCGAGCACGCGTCATGGCTCTTTGGTTCATGGCATTTGGCGGCACGGTACCGATCGGCAATTTGATTTTCGGTCCGCTGATCGACCGCTATGGTTCACAATGGTTGTTGATCATGGGATCACTTTGGGCGGCGGTGTTGTGGTGGTGGTGCGACATTGAGCGCGTCGAACGCACCCGAGGTCAAAAAGAATTCGTGCTTTAAGAATTTAGAGTCCGTCGCAAAGGCGAACAAGACCGGTCACTTTTGAACCCTTGACGAGTGCTGCATCGTCACTATCAAGTTGCGCAAGTCGCGTTCTTGCCTGATCATAACTTAAGGCCGCAATGCCATAAAGATCAGTGTTCACGGCAACGAATTCGATCCCCAAACTTTCGGCAAATTCTCGAATTGCCAAATGCTCTTTCGCAGGCTCAGAAAGTTCGGCCATCAACCCACAAAATGCAATTTTTCGCCGAGCCGAAACATTTGCCAGTGTTTCAAGCGCTGCACGCATCGACGCTGGATTGGCGTTGTACGAATC
>DOHD01000024.1:1926-4717 GCA_003535455.1 Acidimicrobium sp. | reverse complement strand
GTGATTTGAAAATCTGAAAGCACTTCTAACAAATATGCTTCAAACTCGTCGTCAGCGCGGTCGATTTCATCGATCAATAGAACGGGCGAAACACCTGAGTGTTGATCGATCGCCTGCAACAGCGCGCGACGAATCAAGAATCGCTCGCTGTAGAGCTGGCCCTCGAGTTTTTCGGCACCGATTGAAGTCGCTTCGCCAGTTGCCTCTACCGTGCGAAGGTGTAACAACTGTCGCGAGTAGTCCCAGTCGTACATCGCCTGGGCGGCGTCGATGCCTTCGTAACATTGCAAACGAATCAGTTCGCTGTTGCGAATCGTCGCCAAAACTTTTGCCAGTTCGGTTTTGCCGACACCTGCTTCGCCCTCAAGCAACAACGGCCGATTTAGTGAAATCGCCAAAAAAACTGCCGTCGCCAAGCCGTCGCTGGCGAGATAATTGTTTTCGTCTAGTGCGCTTCTGACATCGGCCACTGACTGCAAGTTCATGCTGTCAGGCTAGAAGATAAGTTCCAAAGTTCATGAATCAAAGCCCAAGCCCAGGCGATCGAGTAGGCGAAGCCACAAGTTGCGCTTACCCGTGCGATCTTCGTAATCAAGTGACCATCGTGTCGCCTGAATGCCGATGAACCTGAACGGCTCAGGCGGAAACGCCCGTGGTTTGGTCTTAACAAATTCGGTTTGCGTCGCGCGAGTTTGTTTTTCGGCGAGCAGATCGAGCATCACCTCACCACCAAAACGCGAAGCAGCAACGCCCAAACCCGTGTAGCCGAGCGCATACGCAACACGATTATCGAATTGCGTTCCCCAAAAAACGCTGTAACGCGCGCAGGTGTCGATTGGTGCTCCCCACATATGCGAAAACTTCACTCCTTCAAGTTGCGGAAATGTCGTGAAAAATTGTTGAGAAAGCATCGCCCAAGATTCGGGTCGAGATTCGAGTTCTTTGTCCATTTGGCCACCAAAGTAATAAATCGCGTCGTAGCCGCCCCACAAAATTCTGTTGTCCGCCGTGAGTCTGAAGTAGTGAAACTGATTCGAGCAGTCGGCCAGGCCTTGGCGGTGTTGCCAGCCGACGCTTGTGAGTTGTTCGGCGGTCAACGGCTCAGTGACGAGGCAATAGTCATAAACGGGCGCGATGTATTTATTTACTTTACGCAGCAGTGGTTTGAATGTGTTCGTCGACAACGCGACGCGGTTTGCCTTAATTTTTGCCAGCGGTGTTTTGACTTCGATTCTTTTCTTGGTGTCGTTCAATTCGACCGCGCGCGTATCTTCATAAATTCTTACGCCGAGAGTTTGTGCAACTCGCTTGAGACCCCAAGCCAAACGCGCCGGGTCGACCAACCCAGACGAGTCTTTCGTCCATAGTCCGCCGGTGAACACAGGCGAGTGCACTTCGGCGCGAATCGCGTCGCGATCGAGCCAAACAACATCATGACCAAGATCGCGCAACTGCACGAAATCTTCTTGCAATTCTTCGGTGTAATTTTCTGGATGCCAACTGCTTGCGACTTCAATTGCACCATTGCGCTCGAAGTCGCAGTCGATGTTGTATTCACGAATGACTTTTTCGATCTCAGAAAAATTCTCTCGGCCAAGTTGTTCGAGTATCGCCACCTCATCAGGAAATCTCTCTTGGGCGTTGGCAATGCCGTGGGTCAACGAATAATCCATGAAGCCGCCGTTGCGACTGCTGGCGCCCGAGCCGATTTCGTGTGATTCGATTAAAACGACATCGCGATTTGCGTCGCGTTGCTTGGCGATGATCGCAGTCCAAAGACCGGTGAAACCGCCACCAACCACGCACAGGTCGCAGTTCTCGTCGTGAACTGCAGTTGGGTTCGAGTCGGGCTCGTCAACGTCATCTAACCAATACGGAAACGTCTCCGCGTCGGCTATCGCATCGAGGTATCGCTCGCTCGACCGCGGCGGAATTGCCGATCGGCCCATTGGGTCTCACCACCTAACACGGCTTATTCTAAGGCTCTGTTCGCCTGTGACTGGTTATTGCGCGGTCGCCGCACAATCGCCGCACGCTCGCTATGAGCTTGTCACAGGTGTCGCCCCACGCTCGCGGGCTCTAATCTGTTGTCAATGGATCTTGGGCTGACAGGTCGCACCGCGGCAGTGGCGGGGGGTTCTGCGGGTCTCGGGTTCGCCGCCGCGCAAGCATTAGCCAACGACGGTGTGCGGGTCGTCGTGTGCGGTCGAGATGCACAGCGTGCGAGTGATGCTGCTGCAAAGATCGGCAATTCATCTGTCGGCATTTCGTGCGACGTGTCGTCGGTTGCGGGCTCTGAAAGTTTTGTCGAGCAAGCGACCAAAATTCTCGGGCATGTCGACATTCTGATTTTAAATAGTGGTGGCCCGCCAGCCGGCAATTTTGCTAGCACCAGTGTCGAAAGTTATGGCAAGGCTTTTGAAAACGGTTTGATGTCGATGATCGCGATGACAAAACTTGTCGTGCCACAGATGCAGTCGCGCAAGTGGGGCAGGGTCGTTGCGGTTACGTCGATTGCTGTTCGTCAGCCGATTGCGAATCTTATTTTGTCGAATACGGCGCGTGCGGGTTTGACTGGTTTTCTAAAAACAGTTGCGCGAGAAGTTGCGGGCGACGGCATAACCGTGAACACGGTGCAACCCGGCACACATGACACCGATCGCATCAGACAGTTGTACGGCGCCACACCAGACGCCAAATCTCTTGACATACCGGCCGGGTTTGTCGGCGACCCGAAAGATTTCGGCAGCGTCGTGGCATTTTTGTGCAGTGAGTCGGCAAAATTTATTAC
>DOHD01000024.1:0-1912 GCA_003535455.1 Acidimicrobium sp. | reverse complement strand
TGCAGCACGTCGTGGCAATCACGTGGAACGACCAAGTGCCGGCGAACTATCACGAGACGATCACAAAAGTTTTGCAAGACATGGTTTCGCAAATTGAAACCGTTCGCAGCTATCACTGCGGACCTGATCTTGGTGTCTCAGCCCCGACTAACGCCGACTATTTAATTGTTGCGACTTTCGATGACGTCGCAGGCTGGCGCGTATATGACGAGAACGCGCTGCACAACGAGATTCGCGCCAAATATTTCAAGCCATATATTGCAACGCGTTCAGCCGCACAAATAAATTTTTAACCCGCGCCACAACGCGGCGTGAAAGGTAAACGTCAGCCCCGCGTCAGCATCGCGTCAGCACTGTGTCAGCCGGGCGGCTTAAGCCGATGCGGCTTCGAGCGCTCGGCGCACCAAAACTGTCGCCAGATGCTTGCGATAATCAGTCGACGCATTCAAGTCGCTTTGCGGGTCGGCCTCGTTAGAAGCCATCGCCGCCGCATCGCTTATTGAAGCGCCCTTGGCGATCGCAGTCGCCACGCTTGTCGCCAAAATCGGCGTCGAGCCCATGTTGACGAGCGCCACACCTGCTTCACCTTTGCGACGCCATGCCGCAACACCAACAATTGCCCAATCTTGCGCGCGACGGTTGAACTTTTGAAAGCTCCATCCGGCACCTTGCATTTTTGGCACGCGAATTTCAATCAGCATTTCGTCGGCAGCCAAATCGCTTTCAAGAAAGCCCTTATAAAATTTCGCTGCAGCGATCTCACGCTGACCTTTTGGTCCTTGCACAACATAAGTTGCACCGAGCGCGAGCGTTGTCGCTGGCAAATCGCTGGCGGGGTCAGCGTGCGCGATCGAACCACCGATCGTGCCACGATGTCGTACTTGTGCATCGCCGACATGGCCAGCAGCGTGACTGAGCAATGGTGCGTGCTCATGCAGAACCTTCGAGGTCTCGACGTCCATGTGTCGCGTCAAAGCACCAATCGCGATGTGGTTGCCCGCATCTTTGATGTACGACAAGTCTTTGACACGACCAATGTCGATCAACATCGCCGGTTGAGCGAGTCGCAATTTCATCAGTGGCAACAAACTGTGTCCGCCCGCAAGAAACTTTGCGTCACTTCCATATTGACTGACGAGCGAAATCGCTTCGGCAGCAGACGATGCCCGCTTGTAGTCAAATGCTGCAGGAATCATTTCTTACCTCCACGAGTTGCTGACTGAATTGTTTTCCACACCGTTTGCGGCGAAGCGGGCATCGCCATTGAAGTCACGCCGAGCCCCGACAACGCATCGATGATCGCGTTGATCACCGTTGGTGCCGCGCCAATCGTGCCTGCTTCACCGATGCCTTTGACACCGAGTTGATTCGTCGGCGATGGAGTAACCGTGTGACCCGTTGTAATCGCCGGCACGTCACTTGCTGCTGGCACCAAATATTCGGCGAGCGTCGAAGTCTTTAAGTTGCCGTCACTGTCGTAAACGGCTTCTTCGAACAACGCCTGGGCGATGCCTTGCACCACGCCACCGTGCACCTGACCTTCGACAATCAGCGGATTAATTTGATTGCCGCAGTCGTCGACCGCGATGTATTTCAAAATTTTCACCGCGCCCGTTTCGGTGTCGACCTCAACTACGCACATGTGCGTGCCGAATGGCCACGAAAAGTTTGGCGGGTCATATGAAACCTGAGCTTCAAGGTTTGGCTCACAACCATCGGGCAAATTATGCGCAGTGAAAGCACCAAAAGCGATTGCCGCAAGTGGCAAAGCGCGATCGGGTGAGCCCTTGACGCTGAAAGTGCCGCCAACGAACTGCAAGTCTTCGGCTGCACATTCAAGTTGATGCGCGGCTATCAATTTTGCTTTCTCGATCACTTTGTCGCAGGCGAGTGCAATCGCGACGCCACCAAC
>DOHD01000002.1:8766-10021 GCA_003535455.1 Acidimicrobium sp. | reverse complement strand
ACGAGAATTATCCCGATCGAAACAGTGGTTCAATGCTTGGTGAGTGGGTTTCGCCACCAGACTCGCCGCCATATTTGGTGCCACAAGAATTTGGTCTGAGAACCGATGTGCGTTGGCTCGAGTTGCATTCTTCGAACCCAAGACAGAAAGTACGAATCGAAGTCTTGCAACCATCGGTAATGCACTTCTCGGCGACCAATTATTCGGCGCACGACTTGTTTGTCGCCGAAAATGTTTCTGACTTGGTGCCGCGAAAAGAGTTGATCGTGCATTTGGATGTTGCGCATCGCGGCTTGGGAACCGCGAGTTGTGGTCCAGATGTGCTCGAAAAATATCGACTCAATTCTGGCGAATATTTATTTTCATATCGGGTGACCGTAGGTTAAAAACCGTGTCGAATCTGATTCATTTGCGACGTCTTGGAGTAAGTGTCGTTGTCGATGTTTCAGGTGGCGTGCCGGTGATCGCGCATTGGGGGCCCGAACTCGAGTCGATCGACGATGAAAAAATTTTGGCGTCGATCTATCTGTCAAAGCAGCCTGGCGGTATCGATGTGACGTCGCCGATCGCGGTTGTGCCCCAACACGGCGAGGGTTGTCTTGCCAGACCGGGGCTCGCAGGTCATCGACCAGGGGGTCGGTTTTTTGCGCCACGGTTCAGTCGGCAAACGATCGAAAGTTCGGAGAATTCAGTCGTTGCGAAAAGTATTGATGCGGCCGCTGAACTGAGCCTGCGCTGCGAGATCGCACTGTGTGAGTCGGGGATTCTCTCGGTAAGCGCAAAAGTGACCAACCAGGGCACGAATCGATATTTGCTTGACACTCTCAGCGTTACTCTGCCGATACCAAGTCGGGCCGAAGAGTTGGTGACAATGACCGGTGGTTGGGCACGCGAGTTTGCGCTACATCGTCAGAACTTTTCTCACGGTGCGTGGACATCTGAAAATCGCAGCGGTCGCACATCACATGAACATCCGCCGGTTATTTGGGCGGCGCAACCGAATGCGAACGAATGGGCGGGTGAAGTTTGGGGTGCACATCTTGCATGGAGCGGTAACCATGTTTTGCTCGCAGAGGTGCTTGCTGACTCTCGAAAATATCTGCAACTTGGTGAGCTACTTATGGCGGGTGAGATTTGTCTAGAGCCGGGTGGTTCGTATTCGACCCCTGAAGTAATCGCGACTTATTCTGCCAATGGGTTTACGCAGGCGTCGTGGAACTTTCATCGCAATGTGCGCGCGAATTTGCCGAAGCGA
>DOHD01000002.1:3284-8754 GCA_003535455.1 Acidimicrobium sp. | reverse complement strand
GCCGATTTGGCCGCAGGTGTCGGTGTCGAGAGGTTTGTATTAGATGACGGTTGGTTCGCGGGTCGGCGAAACGACAAATCGAGTTTGGGTGATTGGTGGGTATCGCCCGAGATTTATCCGAATGGGTTGACGCCGTTGATCTCTTATGTTCAAAGCCTCGGCATGGACTTTGGTATTTGGGTCGAGCCAGAGATGATCAACGAAGACAGCGAACTATTTCGCAGTCACCCTGATTGGGCTTTGAATTCGCCTGACTATGAACCAGTGCGTGCGAGAAACCAACTTGTGTTGAACTTGGCGCACGAGCCCGCATATAGATATGTCTACTCAAAACTTGACGCGTTGCTGTGCGAACATCAAATCGCGTTCGTGAAGTGGGACATGAACAGGCCTCATGTCCAGGCGACACTGCAAAACGGCGCCGCCGGAACACACGAACAGACCCTGGCTGTTTACAGGTTGATCGATCAACTGCGTATTGCACATCAGAATGTCGAATTCGAGAGTTGTGCTTCGGGTGGTGGACGCATCGACCACGAAATTTTGCGTCGAGCAGATCGAGTCTGGACGAGCGACTGCATCGACCCATTTCGTCGGCAAAAAATTCAGCGCGGTGCGTCGATGTTTGTTCCGAACGAAGTTATGGGCGCACACATCGGTGCCGAAAAGGCGCACACGACCGGGCGTTCGCATTCGTTGGGTTTTCGGGCGATCTCGGCCGTGTTCGGACATTTGGGTCTCGAATTGGACCTGACAAAATGCAGCGATGATGAATTGCAGAGGCTTCGTCAAGTTATTGTCTGGCACAAGAAACACCGCGATATTTTGCACGCAGGTGACGCCGTGCGATTCGACCCAGAAAGCACATCGCAGATTTGCCACGGCGTTTATTCGGTTGATCGATCGGAGGCCATGGTGTCGATCGTGCAACTGACGAGCGACTCAGAAAACGAACGCACCCAGTTTTTGCGATTGCCCGGTCTTGTCGCAGATCGAAAGTATCGAGTCGCAACTTTTGATTCAGATTTGTCGGTTGGTCGTGATGTTGGTGTTTTCTCCGGCCAGCAACTTGAGACTTTGGGTTTGAAACTGCCCGTATTGCAACCAGAAAGTGGAGTGATTCTTCACCTCTTGTGTGTCTAGCGTGACTCGCCTCGTAGAATTAACCGCGTGCCAGAGCCGATTTCAAAAGAAACTGTCGTCAAAGTTTCGCGACTTGCAAGATTAAGCCTCTCGCCCGAACAAGCAGAGAAAATGACCACCCAATTGGTGGGAATGCTCGAACACTTTCGCGATATCGATGCCCTCGATCTTTCGGATGTCGAGCCGATGACTCAGCCCTACCCATTAAATAATGTGATGCGCGAAGACGTTGAAGCCAAATCTCTGGATCGTCAAGAAGTTTTAGACCAAGCACCTGCCGCCGAAAGCGGTCGTTTTCGAGTGCCACCAACAATCGGATTCGATGTATAAGTAATGCAGAAACTTGTTGAAATAGTCGCCGCAGTATCTTCGGGCTCAAAAACGGCAATCGCAGTCGTTGAAGAGCATCTCGCGCGCATAAACGAGCGTGAGAGCGAAATTCATGCGTTTAATTTGGTTACCTCAGATCAAGCACGCAAAGACGCCGCAAAAATTGACGAAGATGTGAAGTCTGGCAAAGCAGTCGGCGCGTTGGCGGGTGTGCCGATCGCGCTTAAAGACAACATGTGTACTCGCGGCGTCGAAACAACTTGCTCTTCAAAAATTTTGCAAGGTTGGAAGCCGCCATACGACGCCACTGTGGTTACGAAGTTGCGCAACGCTGGCGCCGTAATTGTTGGCAAGACAAACCTCGACGAATTTGCGATGGGTTCGAGCACCGAGAACTCGGCGTTTGGGCCGACGAAAAATCCACTTGATGTCTCACGCGTTCCTGGCGGCTCGAGTGGTGGCAGCGCCGCTGCGGTTAGTGCTGGTTTCGCCGCCGCATCATTGGGCAGTGATACTGGCGGAAGCATTCGTCAACCTGCGGCCTTATGTGGAGTTGTCGGCGTTAAACCGACATATGGCGCGGTTTCTCGTTATGGATTGGTTGCTTTTGCGAGCAGCCTCGATCAAATCGGTCCGTTTACGAGTGATGTTCGTGACGCGGCAACTTTGCTCGAAGTTATTTCGGGCCACGACCCAATGGATTCAACCTCAATTCCGCAGCCTGCAACTTCGCTCGTGTCGGTGCTCGATCACGGCGTAAAGGGCATGCGAATTGGTCGTGTCACCGACCTGCCAGAAGGTTGCGAACCAGACGTGCTCGCCCGACTTGAAGCCGCGTTCGACGCTTTGCGCGTCGCCGGGGCAACAGTCGTCGATGTCAAATTGCCATCGCTGCAATATTGCTTGACTGCGTATTATCTGATTGCGCCAGCCGAGGCAAGCAGCAATCTCGCACGATATGACGGCGTGCGATATGGCAATCGAGTTGACGCGGCAGATCTGAACGCAATGTATGCAGCCACGCGTGAATCGGGTTTTGGCGAAGAAGTCAAACGGCGCATCATGCTTGGTACATATGCATTGTCGGCTGGTTACTTCGACGCGTATTACGGCAAGGCACTAAAAGTACGTCGCCTCATTTCGGATGATTTTGCGCGCGCCTATAAAGATGTCGATGCAATTTTGACGCCGACTTCGCCTTCGACTGCTTTTAAGTTTGGCTCTAAAACAGACAACCCGTTGGCGATGTACCTGTGCGATGTGTTCACCATCCCCACAAATTTGGCTGGTCACCCGGCGATGAGCGTGCCGTTTGGTGTCGGGTCAGATTCGATGCCAGTCGGCATTCAGGTTTTGGCGACGACTATGGGCGAGCAGGCGATGTTTAAAGTAGCCGCAGAACTTGAGCGAGCGTCATGAGCGATAACGCGGCGCTGCCAAACGGTTGGCAACTCGTTGTGGGTCTCGAAGTGCACGTCGAGTTGGCAACCAAAACAAAAATGTTCAGCGCGAGTGCGAATCGATTTGGTGACGAACCAAATACGAACATCGATCCGGTCACACTCGGTTTGCCAGGTGCTTTGCCGGTCTTAAACAAGCACGCCATCGAGTTGGCAATGCGAATTGGTCTGGCATTGAATTGCAAAGTGCAACCTTGCACATTTCACCGCAAAAATTATTTTTACCCAGACCTGCCGAAGGCTTATCAGATCACTCAATATGATCATCCGTTAAACGTTGATGGGTTTTTGATGCTGCCTGGTGATGTGCGCATCGGCGTCGAACGCGCCCACCTCGAAGAAGACACGGGCAAGTCGACCCACTTTGGTGGCTCGTCGGGTCGAATCCACGGCAGTGATTATTCATTGCTTGATTACAACCGCGCAGGCGTGCCGCTTGTTGAGATTGTTTCGCGACCCGACATTCGAACCTCGGAGCAGGCCCGACAATACGTGGCCGAGTTGCGGTCGATTTTGTTGGCGGTTGAAGCGAGCGATGCGAAAATGGAAGAAGGTTCGATGCGTTGTGATGTCAATGTCTCGGTGCACAAACCAGGCACCGAATTTGGTACACGATGCGAAATCAAGAATGTCAATTCGATTCGAGCAGTTGGTCGGGCAATCGACTATGAAGCGCGTCGCCAAGTTGATTTGATCGAGAGTGGTGGCACCGTGCGTCAAGAAACTCGCCACTGGGACGACGCCTCGGGGCGCACCGAAACTTTGCGCACCAAAGAAGACGCCGACGACTACAGATATTTTTTAGAGCCAGACTTGGTGCCGCTTGTGCCCGAGCAGTCATGGGTTGATCGTGTGCGAGATGCATTGCCAGTTTTGCCCGCGGCACGTCGTAAAGCTTTAGCCGAACTTTGCGGCGTCGACAAAGACGGCGAGTCTGCGTTCGTGGTCGTTGAGCGTGGACAAGACGACTATGTTCGCGAGGTTGTCGGCTGTGGCGGTGACCCACGACGCTCGGTTATTTACGTGCAACAAGCTTTCGCCGAGCAAGGGTCAACACCTAAAGTGCCGGCACGCGATTTGGCAATGCTCACTCTTCTCGAGCGAGACGCAAAAGTTACTTCGACTCAGGCGAAAACTTTGCTCACCGATTTGATTGATGCTGGTGGCGGCGATGTGGTGGCGATGGCTGCCAAGCGTGGGTTCGAGACTCTTGATACTGGGGCGCTTGAGTCAATGGTCGACGCTGCGATTGCAGCAGAACCAGGCGCTTGGCAAAAATATTGTGCCGGCGAAGAAAAAGCTCTTGGAGCTCTCGTCGGCGCAATCATGAAGTCGTCCAAAGGCAAAGCAGACGGCAAAGCCGTGACGGCGATATTGCAATCAAAGCGAGCAAAATAGGCAAAAAATTATTGATTTGTGAAAAATGTAAGGATAGCCTAATATGTGTTAGGCTTGCCTAACAAAATCTACAAGGGAGAAATTATGGGTTCAAGTTTTTTGATCACGTTGCGCGAGGGCCTCGAGGCGTCGCTTGTGATTTCTATTTTGTTGACTTATTTGGCCAAGACCAACCGTCGCGACGAGAGCAAATCAGTTTGGTTCGGCACGATTGCTGCAACCATCGCCTGTCTTGTCGTCGGCATTTTGGTTTATGTTCTCGTTGATGGATTAAACGGCAAAGTTGAATACGCGGTCGAAGGCACGTTGGCACTGGCCGCGATGCTCGTGTTGACGCAAATGATTTTTTGGATGCGAGCGAACGCAAAGAATATGAGCGCTGAATTGCGCAATAAAGTCGAAACATCATCAAAAACCGCATTGGTAACGATTGCGTTCGTCGCAGTCGCCCGTGAAGGATTAGAAACCGCGCTGTTTTTGTTGAGTGCAAAAACAGAAACAGCATCGGGATCATCGGTTGTGATCGGTGGGATAATCGGTTTGGTTGTCGCGGTGGCAATCGGATATTTCGTTTTCAAAGCTGGTAGCCGAGTAAACCTAAAGACGTTTTTCAACGTCACGGCGATTTTGTTGTTGATGTTTGCCGCTGGCCTCGCTGGCAAAACCGTGCATGAGTTTCGCGAACTACTTGGACTTGAGACCGGCTATTTGATCGAGTCGGCTTGGACAATCGAAAGTGGCATCTGGTCGGCAGGTGGAACTTTTTATGATTTCATGCGCGGACTTTTCGGGTGGCATGCAAACCCCGAGAGAATTCGTGTAATCACGTATTTCATATATTTGATTCCGGTGCTTGCGCTTTATCTGCGGGGCTCGAAAGCAGATAAACAACTAGTCTCTTAACCTATGACAGGTCGCGACAACGCAACGCCGGTGAATGTAAAGCCGCGTAGTCGTGATGTAACAGATGGTATTCAAAAAGCTGCATCGCGTGCGATGTTGCGCGCGGTTGGTCTTGGTGATGACGACTGGGTAAAGCCACAAGTAGCGATTGCATCTTCATGGAACGAAGTAACGCCGTGCAACGTCTCGTTGAAGCGACTTGCTGCCCGCGCCAAAATTGGTGTGCGCGACGCTGG
>DOHD01000002.1:1280-3279 GCA_003535455.1 Acidimicrobium sp. | reverse complement strand
GAACGATTCGATGGATTCGTCGGTTTGGCTGGTTGCGATAAGAGCATTCCGGCGATGTTGATGGCGGCAGCACGACTCAATCTGCCTAGCGTCTTCGTTTATAACGGATCAACTTTGCCGGGTGTACACAACGGCAAGAACATCGACATCACGACTGTGTTTGAAGCGATTGGTGCGTGTGCTGCGGGCAAAATGAGCGAGTCTGAACTCGGCGAAATCGAACGCGAAGCTTGCCCAGGCGAAGGTGCATGCGGCGGTATGTTCACGGCAAACACGATGTCAAGTGTCGCCGAGGCACTTGGCATGAGTTTGCCAGGCAGTGCATCACCGCCGGCAGTTGACTCTCGTCGTGATGACGACGCACAACGCGCCGGCGCAGCAGTCGTGAATTTGTTGCGTCTTGGCATTTATCCGCGTGACATCATGACCAAAAAAGCATTCGAAAATGCGATTGCGATCGTTAATGCGCTCGGTGGCAGCACAAATGCCGTGTTGCATTTGTTGGCAATCGCCAACGAGGCGGGCGTGGCGTTGTCGCTGGATGATTTCAATCGCATTGCGGCAAAAGTGCCACATATAGCCGACACGAAACCAGGCGGCAAATATCACATGACCGATATTGATCGCGTCGGTGGAGTGCCAGTTGTGATGAAACACTTGCTTGATGCAGGTTTGTTGCACGGCGATGTGATGACCGTTACGGGCAAAACGATGGCCGAAAACTTGGCCGAGTTGAACCCACCGGCACCAGATGGCGAAGTAATTCACCCTTTGTCGAATGCGATTCACGCCGAAGGCGGACTAAATATTTTGCGTGGTTCGCTCGCACCAAACGGCGCAGTGGTGAAAGTTGCTGGTTTAACTTCGGAACAAATGCATTTTGAAGGTCCGGCAAGAGTGTTTGACGGTGAAGATGGTGCGATGGCTGCGATTATGTCTGGCGATATCAAACCAGGCACTGTGCTTGTGATTCGCTATGAAGGCCCGAAGGGTGGCCCGGGTATGCGCGAGATGTTGGCGATTACCGGTGCGATGAAAGGTGCGGGTCGAGGCAGCGATTGCGCGCTGATCACCGATGGCCGATTTAGCGGCGGCACTTGGGGTTTTTGCATTGGCCACGTCGCGCCAGAAGCAACCGACGGTGGACCAATTGCGTTTATCAACGATGGTGACAAAATTTTGATTGATGTGCCGTCGCTGAAACTCGATCTGCTTGTATCTGACGCCGAGATTGCCAAACGCAAAAAAGGTTGGAAGCCGAACCCGCCGCGCTACACAAGCGGCGTTTTGGCAAAGTTCGCCAAACTTGCGCAAGGCGCTGATCGCGGAGCGATCACAAACATCATCGAATAAATTTATTTACGACATCGGCGAATTTTTCGCCGGCGTCTTCTTGCAAAAAGTGAGCGGCGTCGGTGATCGTCGTATGCGGTTGACCAGAACAGCCTGGTATTTCTCGCTGAAAATATTTATCGCCACCAGCAGTAACTGGGTCGCTGTCGCTAAACGCCGTAAGAAAGGGTTTGTTGAATTTTCGAAGAGACTTCCAGGCTTCGACATTGGCGATTGCCGACGGGTCGTCTGGTGAGATCGGCACGAGTGTCGGAAACACCCTCGCCCCGGCCTTGTAACTATCGTCAGGAAAAGGTGCATCATATGCAGCCTTGACATCTTCGGCGAGTGGTTTAATTTTGCAACCGCCTTGCATGATCGCACTGACATTGAAGACGGGTGTTTCTTGGCTGTATTTGCGCCACGCCATAAACGCTTCGCTTGGTGGACGATCGCCGATGTTTAAGAAAGTGTTAGCGGCAACGACACGCGAAAATCTTTCTGGCATTGCGGCGACCAATCGCAGACCAATTAATCCGCCCCAGTCTTGACAAACCAAAGTGAGATTGTTCAGATCGTTGGCAACGAGCCACTGGGTCATCCAATCGACATGTCGTTCGTATGTGTAGTCAGAAGTTTCGGTGGGCTTATCGCTTCGACCAAAACC
>DOHD01000002.1:561-1242 GCA_003535455.1 Acidimicrobium sp. | reverse complement strand
CCGTGCATGCACAAAACCGTTTCGCCCGAAGTGCTTGCACCAGTATCAACATGATGGATGCGCAGCGTCACCGAGTCTGAAGTTGGCGTCGCATCGATAAGCGTGTATTGGGGCTCGTAAGGCCAGTCAGGAAGCGAGTTAAATCGCTCGTCGGGGGTCTGCAGAATCTTCATTGTTTGGGTTGCGATTGGCACATATCTGCTGCCACAATATAGGAGATGTTTAATTCAAAAGGAATTCTTCGCGTTTCTGTCGTCGTCATTCTCTAGGCGCGCGCTCGAAAGCGTGCGCCGACAACCTCCCGCCAGGGAGGTTTTTTTATTCCCCAAATTCAAACAGTGAAAGAAATCAAGAAGTAAGAGCAACAGGAGAGCAAAAATGAAATCGAATCAACAACTAACAGGAGCCCAAGCCCTAATCAAGGGTCTGGANNGAGCAAGAAAAGGTTGATGTGATGTTCGGGTTGCCAGGTGGTTGCATTTTGCCCGCATATGACCCGCTAATTAAGTCGAGCATTCGCCACATTCTTGTTCGTCATGAGCAAGGTGCTGGTCACATGGCCGAGGGTTATGCACACGTAACTGGTCGACCTGGCGTAGCGATGGTGACAAGCGGACCTGCGGCAACAAACTTGGTTACTCCGTTGTGCGACGCATATATGGACTCGATTCCGATGGTGGC
>DOHD01000002.1:188-509 GCA_003535455.1 Acidimicrobium sp. | reverse complement strand
AAACACAACGAACTTGTAATGAGTTCAGATGATCTGCCCCTAGCAATTCGCCAAGCATTTCACATTGCGACAACTGGTCGACCGGGCCCGGTGTTGATTGATGTACCAAAAGATGTTTTGCAAAACATGATGACTTGGCATTGGCCAACAGATGATGAGGTAATCGATAGTTTGCCTGGTTACAAGCCAACAACCAAGGGTCATCCGCGGATGATTAAAGAAGCGGCGAAGTTGATTCTCGAATCAAAACAGCCGATTCTTTATGTTGGTGGCGGCGTGTTAAAAGCGCGTGCAGCAGCTGCTTTGCGCGAACTAGCAGAG
>DOHD01000002.1:0-127 GCA_003535455.1 Acidimicrobium sp. | reverse complement strand
ACTGCGATGCAGCGCGCCGACTTGTTGATTGCACTCGGCTCACGATTCGATGATCGAGTAACCGGCAAAGTTTCGACTTTTGCGCCAGATGCAAAAATCATCCACGTCGACATTGACCCTGCCGAAC
>DOHD01000166.1:1123-6454 GCA_003535455.1 Acidimicrobium sp. | reverse complement strand
CGTGCATTCACCAGCCCAATTGGCTCAAATATTTCGCGAAAAGCAGCTGAAGCTCACCCCCCAGCGGCAGCTGCTTTTCGGTTTGTTGCACGAAAACATGACGCACCCATCGGCTGAGAGTCTTTTCGAGATCGCCAGCAAGCAAATGCCGGGCATCTCGTTGCGCACCGTTTATCAGACCCTCGGCGAACTTGCCGAAATGGGCGAGTTGCAGTTAGTCGATGTTGGCGACGGGGCCAAACGTTTTGACCCGAATATGGGCGAGCATCAACACTTCGTTTGCGATTCGTGCGGGTCGATTCACGATGTCGAAATTTCATCCACTCCAAAAATTCGTGGTGATGGCGCGGCATACGAAATAGAAGAAGTGGGCGTCGTGTTTCACGGCAAGTGTGCTCGTTGCAGCTCGGCGAGCAAAAGGTCTCCTGGTCATCAGGCGAAAAAAGCAAGTAGCAGAAATTAAGTAATAGCAATAAAAACCAACATCAAATAGAAACGGAGAAAATCATGGCCAAGCTAAATGGCACCAAAACACATGAGAATCTCAAGCACGCGTTTGCCGGCGAGAGCCAAGCAAATCGTCGATACTTGTGGTTCGCACAGAAGGCAGACGTAGAGGGTTACCCAGACGCAGCGGCATTGTTCCGATCTGTTGCCGAAGGCGAAACCGGTCACGCACACGGTCACCTCGATTACCTTGCTGAAGTTGGCGACCCAGCTTCGGGTGAGCCAATCGGTGAGACCGCCGACAACTTTAAAGCATCGGTTGCCGGTGAAACTTATGAGTACACACAGATGTATCCAGGTTTTGCCAAAACTGCACGCGAAGAAGGCTTCACAGAAATCGCCGACTGGTTCGAGACTCTTGCGCGAGCAGAGAAGAGCCATGCTGGTCGATTCAGCGAAGGCCTCAAGGCGTTGGGCTAATTAATAGCTCGATTAGTCGAAGTAGATAGTTGTTTCGTGTTGGTGTCGCCAGAAAACTGGCGACACCAACATCGAAAATTTTTAAAGTTTTTTTGACGACACAGTGTGAAAGATTTTTTGGTTCATGACGATTACATATGACCCCCTCAACCCGGTTTATTTGGACGAAGCCGACACACGCGCAGAGTTGACACGGGTCTACGATCTTTGCCACGGCTGTCGACTTTGCTTCAAATTTTGTCCGAGTTTTCCGACTCTGTTCGATTACATCGATCAACACGAAGATCAAGATGCCGGCAAGATGACGCCCGCGCAGCAAGATCATGTAGCCGACGAATGTTTTCAATGCAAACTTTGTTATGTAAATTGCCCGTATACACCTGGTCAACACGAGTGGGCGCTCGACTTTCCACGACTGATGCTCAGACTCGACGCGATGCGCCGAGCAAACGGCCATATGTCGGTTCGCAACAAGGTGACCACCGCGATGCTCGGTCGAACCGATGCCCTCGGTATGGCTGCGACTTCATCGGGGCCGATCGCCAACATGGTGATGGGGGCAAAACCAGGTTCGCTCGTGCGAAAAGTCGTCGAAAAAACGGCCGGTGTTTCGAGCGTCAGATTGTTGCCGGCATTTGCTCGTCAACGATTTTCGACTTGGTTTAATCGTCGCTCCAAGTCGGTGATTCAAAAAATTCAGGGCCGAGTTACGGTTTTTCCAACTTGTTTGGTCGAATATCAAGAACCAAAAATTGGTCACGCACTGGTCAATGTCTATGAGCGCAACGGCATTGAATGCAGTCTCAGTGATGCGGGTTGTTGTGGCGCGCCGTATTTGCACAGTGGCGACATGGCCGCATTCACGAAAGTCGCAGTAAAGAATGTCGCAACACTTGCCGTCGAAGTGCGCAAGGGCACCGACATCGTCGTACCGCAACCGACATGTGGTTATGTTCTGAAAAAAGATTATCTCGACTATGTCGGCGGGCCAGACGCGAAACTCGTCGCCGAGAACACCTATGACGCTGCCGAGTATTTGATGAAAATACACAAGACCGAAGGTTCGGCACTCGACACGAATTTCGTCGGTGAGGTGCCCGAGTCGGTCACTTATCACACGCCGTGTCACTTGCGTGCACAAAATATCGGTNNATCGATGGCATGTGGGGTTTGCGCGCAGAAAACGCCGAACTCTCGGTGCCGATCGCCGAAAAACTTGGCGAGTTGGTGCGCGATGCCGGCTCAGAAGTCGTGGCAGGCGACTGCCACCTCGCAAATACAGCAATCACAGAACAGACAGGCGAGACACCGCTTCACCCGCTTGAAGTTGTGGCTCGTGCTTACGGAATCAAACCAGAAGGGAAATAATCAATGTCAACCATGACGCAAACAAACAGCAACCGAAAATTAGTGCTCAGCGACATTTTAGAGCAACGCGCTTACGAGCGCATACGCGATACTAAGCGCGCTGAGATCATTGAATTGAAGCGTCGCCGTCGAATCTCACTTGGCACGATCGTGACCGTGATGTTCGAAAATCGCGCCACGATGCAATCGCAAATTCAAGAGATGTTGCGCGTCGAGCGAGTCGTTTCAGACGAGGGCGTGCTCGAAGAGTTGAAGGCCTACAACCCGTTGATCCCCGAAGCGGGGCAACTTTGCGCAACAGTGTTCATCGAGTTGGTGACCGACGATCAGATGCGCGAGTGGCTGCCAAAACTTGTCGACATCGAAAAGTCGATCGCGATCAAGCTCGCGAACGGCGAAGTTGTCAAGGCGACAGTCGACGAAGCACACGCCGAGCAACTGACGCGCGAGACTGTAACCGCCGCGGTGCACTACATCCGCTTTCAATTCACGCCTCAACAGGTTGTCGAATTCGCCAAAGGTAACGTGCAAGTGATTTCAACGCTGTCGAATTATCTCGAGGCCGTCGAACTCGCCGATTTCACCGTCGCCGAATTGCTTACAGACCTTCGCGACTGACAGTTTTTGCCAGGCAAGTTATAGCCATTTGCCGATTGGCATGGTGTGACACCCAAGTTCTAGTCTTTGCCCGACGAGAACAAGGGGGTTCGCGTGCCCGAAATCGATTTGACTTGGCGAAGCAGCGGTGCTTGCCAGGGTCTTGACCCCCAGATTTTCTATCCAGACAATGAAGAAAACTGCGGCCAGGCAAAATCGGTCTGCAGCGAGTGCAAAGTGCGCATAGCGTGTTTGACCTATGCGCTCGACAGTCGTGAGAAGCAAGGCGTTTGGGGTGGGGCATCTGCCCGCGAACGTCGCAAAATGTTGCGCACCCGCCGCAGCGCTTAAGCGAGCTCGATCGTGAGCGAGATCGAAGTCGCGGGTTCATGGCCGCAGGTCATCTCGCAACTCTTGGCAGGCAAAGACTTAAGCGCAAGTCATGCGGGTGCAGCGATGCGTTCGGTGCTTTCGGGTGAGGCGACGCCGTCACAAATAACGGCGTTTATCGTCGCCTTGCGGGCCAAAGGTGAAACCGAAATTGAACTTGAAGGTATGTTGACCGAAGTTCGTCGCGCGGCCGAGCGAGTCTTTTTGCAAGATGAGATCGCGAGTCAGGCACTCGACATCGTCGGCACTGGTGGCGATCACAGTCACTCAGTCAATGTGTCGACGATGGCAGGGCTCGTCGTCGCCGGCGCAAAGATACCCGTGTGCAAACACGGCAGTCGCGCGTCATCGTCAAAGAGCGGTGCCGCAGATGTTCTCGAGGCACTCGGCGTAGCTATCGAACTCGACGGTGTCGGTGTCGCCAAGTGTGTCGAAGAGACAGGTTTTGGTTTTTGTTTCGCTCAGCGGTTTCACCCGGCGTTTCGATTTACCGGGCCGTCGCGTCGCGAAATCGGTGTGCCGACAGTTTTCAACTTGCTCGGACCAATGGCCAACCCCGCGCCGATTTCATTTATGGTCGTCGGTGTCGGCGACCCTGGTGCCGCCATGGTCATGGCCAAGGCACTTGCAACTCGGGGCGTGACACGGGCGTGGGTTGTTCACGGCCACGGTTCAATGGATGAACTATCGCTCAGCGGGCCGTGCCCCGTGGTCGAGGTCAACTCAGGGGTCATGCGTGAGTTCGAAATCGACGCAACAAAACTCGGTCTTGATCATGCTGATGTTGCCGCGGTGCGCGGTGGCACGCCAAAAGACAACGCAAAAGTTTTTCGTGATTTACTCGACGGCAAACGAGGTGCGGTCAGAAACATTGTTGCACTCAACGCGGCCGCCGGCATCGTGGTTGCCGGCAAAGCCGAAGACATGGCACAAGGTCTTGAAATAGCATTCGACTCAATCGATTCTGGTTCGGCACGAGATGTTCTCGATGATTTAATTCGTGTCAGCGTCGATGCCGCAAAACAGATGGCACAATAAAGCCATGAATTCGTCGCCAAAACCAGTTGCTGTTCGCGTGCCTGCGAGTTCGGCGAATCTCGGCCCAGGTTTCGATGTCTTGGGGTTGGCGCTCGACTTGCATCTTGAGGCGGGGTTTGGCAACGCCCCCGCCGAGTCGAATGAAGCCGACGAAAATCATCCGTTGACTGTTGCATTTCGTCACTGCGGTGGCAAACAAGATTTGTGGGTGCGATCACAAATGCCGATGGGCAAAGGTTTGGGTTTCAGTGGCGCGGCAAGAGTTGCTGGATGTGTTTTGGCACATGCTGAAAAACATGGCGCTNNGCGTTTCGTCATTGTGGCGGAACGCAAGATCTCTGGGTGCGTTCGCAAATGCCGATGGGCAAGGGTCTGGGTTTCAGCGGCGCAGCGCGGGTCGCAGGTTGCATCTTGGCCCATGCCGAAAAAAATGGCGCCGGCAAAAAAGAATTCGACGAAGCAAAATTTGAAATTCTGCGCACAGCAAGCGAGCTCGAGGGTCACCCTGATAATGCAGCGGCGTCGATGTTTGGCGGTTTTGTCGCCAGCGTCGACGGTTTCTCGGTGCGCATTCCCACGCCTCTTGATCCGGCGATCGTCGTGTGGGTGCCGCAACAACAAACTTCGACCAAAGAATCACGGACAAAACTGCCGACGAACATTGAATTCAAAGACGCAGTTTTCAATGTCGGGCGCACGGCGTTGTTGGTCGCGGCATTGGCAGCGGGCGATGTTCGGTCGCTTTCGATTGCGACCCAAGATCGATTGCACCAAGATTCGCGATTTAGCAAAGCACCAGACTCAAAACTGGCCCTTCAAGCAGCCGTTGACGCTGGTGCATGGTGCGCTTGGTTGTCTGGTTCGGGGCCGACGATCGCGGCGATGGTCGATCGCGACTCTGCTCAACGCATTGACGACGCGTTGCCACGCCATGGCTCCAAAATGGTTTTGAGTGTTGCGCAACATGGGGCAGAACTCTTCGCGATCTAACCGTGCAACAGGCTTCGGGCA
>DOHD01000166.1:0-1070 GCA_003535455.1 Acidimicrobium sp. | reverse complement strand
GTTCTTTCAATCAGTTGCGACGACTGCGCAATGCGTGCTAGTGCCGCCTGCGATGACTGCGTAGTCTCGTTTTTCTGCGAAGACACCGGCGCGAAAGCCGTTGTTTTAGACCTCGAAGAGCAAAGAACCCTAAGAATGCTGGCAAACGCCGGTTTGGTGCCTACGCTTCGGCATCGTGCAGTTAGCTGACGAATCAGGTTCAACCGACAAGGCAAATTACACGAACCAGATATTGAGTCTCGGCCGCCAGGCTGGGCTTGATCATGTTGGTGTCGCTAGTGCCGAAGTTTTGGTTCGTGCGCGACAAGCGATCAATGAGCGCAAATCACAAGACCTGCACAATCAAATGCAGTTCACCTATCGAAACCCAGAGCGCAGCACCGACCCAACCAAGACTTTGCCCTCGGCAAAGTCGGTGATTGTCGGCGCGTTTTCATACTCGAGTTCTTCGTTAAATTTTTCTGACCAAAGTTCGGCAACAGAAATTGATCTTTCGGCGCGTGTCGCAAAATATGTATGGTCAGACTATTACGCGCAGTTGCGAGAGTCACTAGGCAAGGTTGCGCAAAAACTCAAGTCAGACGGTCACCGTGCCGTCGTTCTCGCCGACGACAATGCAATCGTCGACCGCGAGGTTGCATATCAAGCCGGCTTGGGTTGGTTTGGAAAAAACTCGAATTTATTGATTTCTGGTGCCGGCAGTTATTTCGTGTTGGGTTGCATAATTACAAGCGCCGACCTCGCTGTTGCCACGCAACCCGTCGAAGACGGTTGTGGCGCGTGCCGTCGATGCATCGACAACTGTCCGACCGAGGCGATCGTTGCGCCTGGCGTTATCGATGCCAACAAGTGCCTGGCCTGGTTGTTGCAAAAACCTGGCGTGTTCGACCGCAACTTTCGTGTGGCGCTCGGCGATCGCATTTATGGGTGCGATGACTGTCAAGAAGTTTGCCCACCGACAATTCGGTTCGAAAAGAATTCTGCTGGTTCAAACGTTTCGATCACCAGCAAAGAACTCAAGGCGTGGGTTTCAGTTGCCAAAATTTTAACCAGTGATGACGCCTCTCTTC
>DOHD01000122.1:4848-5714 GCA_003535455.1 Acidimicrobium sp. | reverse complement strand
TTTCTTTGGCAAAACAAACAAATTCTGCCATTCTTGAAAGTTGATAACGGTTTGGCTGATGACGCCAACGGCGCACAGATCATGAAGCCGATCCCAGAATTGAGCACACGACTTGAGAGCGCAAAATCTCACGGCGTGTTCGGCACAAAAATGCGCTCTGTGATCAAACTCGGCAACAAGACCGGCATCAGCGACGTCGTCAAGCAACAATTTGAAATCGGCAAAAAAATTGTCGATGCGGGTCTTGTGCCGATCATCGAACCAGAAGTCGACATCAAGAGCCCAGAAAAAAGCGCAGCAGAAGCAATTCTGAAAGCCGAAATTCTCGGTCAGTTGAATTCTCTCAACGGCGATCAAAACGTGATGCTCAAACTCACTTTGCCAAATGAGACAGGTTTCTTCGGCGAGCTCGTCAAACACCCGCGAGTAATTCGAGTTGTTGCACTTTCAGGTGGCTACAGCCGCGAGGAAGCCAACAAACAACTGGCCAAAAACCCAGGTGTAATCGCCAGTTTTTCGCGGGCACTCACCGAAGGTTTGTCGGCCAAACAGACCGAATCGCAGTTCAACGGCGCCCTAGACGCCTCAATTCAGAGCATCTTCGACGCCTCAAACAAATAGCCAAAAAAGGCTTGTTTAAGGGGTTTTGTGCTGCCCCGAAAGCCCCGTTCGGGCACCGATTAACGCGATTTGGGTAATCCACCAAATGACGCCGACCATCTAATACCTTTGAGGCATATGAAAAAACGTGACCTCATCCAAGCAGTAGCTATCCACGCCGACGTCGACAAGAAGACAGCAACTGCTGTCGTCGAAGGCACAATTGACGTAATCTTGGCCGCAGTTGCCAAGGGTGACGTCGTCAA
>DOHD01000122.1:0-4810 GCA_003535455.1 Acidimicrobium sp. | reverse complement strand
GCAACTGGTGAGCAAGTGCAAGTGAAGGCAAAGACCGTTGCCAAGATCACCGCACTCAAGGGCTTTAAAGACATCGCACTCGGTGTTGCTAAGCCACCAAAAATTGTTACCGTGCGCAAGCCGGTTGCTCCTGCCAAGCCAGCAGCAAAAAAGAAGCGCTAGTTAAGCCCCGACTCAGTCGGGATAATTAAAAACCACACACGTGGTTGTCGCGCGCGGCAAATTTAGGGGCGAGTTTTAGGCGACTCGGTTTTTCTTGGGTCGCTAATCACAACGCCATCAAGAACTTTGTCGATTGCCTTCAAGGTATCGGCATCAAGAACGACGCCTGCAGCTTTAACATTGTCGTCGAGTTGCTCGGGTCGAGTTGCGCCAACAATTGCCGACGCAACATTTTTGTTCTGCAGCGTCCAGGCGATTGACATCTGTGCCATCGTGATGCCGGCTTTTTCTGCAATCGGCTTTAACTCTTGCACTCGCGTCAGCACATCGTCGTTCATCCAGCGTGCAATAAAGTTTTTACCACTCAGTTCATCGGTTGCACGCGAGCCTGCAGGCGGTGGTTGGCCTGGCAGATATTTGCCGCTCAACACGCCTTGTGCCATCGGCGACCAAACAATTTGCGACATGCCCGCATCTTGCGAAGCCGGAATAACTTCTTGTTCGATCACGCGCCACAACATCGAATATTGCGGTTGATTCGAAATGAACGGAACGCGCAATTCGCGCGCGAGTGCCGCGCCGCGAGTGATCTGGTCTGCATCCCACTCTGAGACACCTATATATAGAGCCTTACCTTGGCGCACGATGTCGGCAAATGCGAGCATCGTCTCTTCGAGAGGTGTTTCAACATCAAAGCGATGCGCCTGATACAGATCTACGTAGTCGAGATTCATGCGCTTGAGCGACCCGTCGATTGATTCCATAATGTGCTTGCGCGACAAACCGCGATCGTTGACGCCCGCACCGGTCGGCCAGTAGACCTTGGTAAAAACTTCGATACTTTGGCGTGGCACGCCAGCAAGCGCACGGCCCAAAACTTCTTCGGCACGAGTGCCTGCGTAAACATCGGCCGTGTCGAAAGTTGTGATGCCAAGCTCAAGTGCGCGCTTAACGCACGCGTTGGCTGCTTCTTCTTCGACTTGACTGCCGTGGGTGATCCAGTTGCCGTAACTGATCGCCGATACTTTGAAACCGCTATTGCCGAGATATCTAAATTCCATGGCTTTAACCTACTTGCCCACGCGTTTTTGACATAAATAATGTTGCTTGGGCGACATTTGTAGACCTAGCCTTCTTTTGTGTACAAAGTACGCGACCTCGTACCTGGCGATGTCTCGTCGGCGGTTCGCCTGCTTGAGCTTTGCCGAGGTGTCTCCGACTCACGACCAGTAGATATCGCTAAGTTTGTTGCCGACACCAGTGCTGGCTCACCCGCAATTGTTGCAGTGGCAGAAAACGAAGTTGTCGGTTTGGTTTCGAGTCGAATCAGCAACGACGACGCCTGGATCAACATCGTCGCGATTAGCCCGAAGTGGCGACATCAAGGCATCGGCTCGGCGATGCTTCAACGTCTTGAAGAAAAACTTTTGCACGAAGGTATCCGCAAAATTTCTGCGCTCTTAACAAACTTTGAGGCAGGTCAAACGGCACTCGTCAACCGCGGCTTCAGCCCGACCCACGGCCTCGTGCTCTACGAAAAATCAGAACCGATCGAACCATCTGCGATGCGGGTTCTCGATCAGTGGGGTGGCGAACTTTGCGATGCCGCCTTATGGGATCGCGTAGCCGGCATGGAAGCCGAAAAAACTTTGATCGAAAATCGAATCATTGCCCCGCTTGCTGACCCCGAGTTGGCGGCCAAGATTGGGGTGAGCGCACCGTCTACAGTAATGCTCTTTGGCCCGCCCGGCACGGGCAAAACGACTTTCGCACGCGCAATTGCCGGACGACTTGGCTGGCCGTTTGTCGAGTTGCTGCCATCGAAACTTGATAGCGGCGAAAATTCACTTGCCGCCGAACTTCGCAATGCTCTCACCGAACTGCTCAAGCTTGAAAACATCGTTGTGTTTATTGACGAAGTTGACGAGATTGCGACCGCGCGAACAGAGAGCCCAAGTACTCGCGGTGTCGTCAACGAACTGCTCAAAATGATCCCCTCATTTCGCACTCGGGCTGGGCATCTTCTTATCTGTGCGACAAACTTTGTCGACAACATCGACCCAGCAGTTTTGCGCCCTGGTCGGTTTGACCTTGTCATTCCAATCGGCCCACCAGATGAAGACGCACGCCACGCGCTGTGGACGAAAATTCTGGCTCGACTCGACACGCAAGATGTGAAAATAAAAGACTTGGTCAAAGCAACTGAAGGCTTTACACCGGGCGACATCGAATTGGCTTCGCAACGTGCGGCGAGCATTGCATTTGATCGCGCGCGCAAAGGCGTCGACCCTAGCCACATCACCAGTTACGACTTTGTGCAGTCAATCTCAAAAACTAATGCGTCAATTACCTCGCAAATCGCCAAGCAATTTGCCGAAGAGTCGAAACGGTTTGGTCGCGCCTAACTAAAATCGGGGATATGAAACTTCTTTCCTCCCCAAAAAGTAATAATAAAGATGCTTTAATCGGCACATTTGGTGCTGCGATCGGTATGGCAATTACTTGGCTGGTTAGCGATGCGCTACTCGACAGCGTTGCGCCGATTCTTGTGCTGTCGATGGGGGCGACAGCGGTCATCTTGTTCACTATGCCCACTGCGCCAGCGGCACAACCAGTGCCGGTAATTCTCGCTCACTGTGTCGCAGCATTTTTGGGCGTTTTGTCGGCACAAGTTTTTGACAACACGGCGCTCGCAGTTGGCGTCGCTGTTGGTGTGCACGCCGGCATAATGACTCGATTCGGATACATGCACCCACCAAGCGGTGGCACTGCATTAACAGCTCTAATCGGCGGCGATGCAGTCACTGATCTTGGCTTTGAATTTATTTGGCGACCAGTTTTATTGAATGCTGTTCTGCTGGTGTTACTCGCCGTCGCGATCAATGCACCATTCAAATGGCGTCGCTACCCCGCCAAGACATGACATGACATGACATGAATTTTCTACCTGATCTAGCAACTAGTACGCCTTTGTGGCTAGCGATGACCACTGTCGGCATGAATGCGATCGTCGGCGCACTTCGTGCATCAATTGACGACGAGCGCCACTGGGACATCGTCGGTTTGTCGACGTTTGGAGTTTTGATGGGTCTAGTTGGAGGTTTCATCCGAGACATTCTTGTCGGCAATCTACCCGTTGAAAGTTTGCGTACACCATGGCTTCTGGCAACGGTGCTCGGCGCAATCGTGATCGTTTTGCTGCTGGGTCAGCAACTGGCGCGAGTTAACTTTCTTGTTAAAATGCTCAATGCACTTGCACTCGGATTATTCGCGATCTCGGGTGTCGCTTATGCGCTTCGTGCTGACCTGCCAGTGATCTCTGCAATTTTTGTCGGCATTGTTTCTGCAGTTGGTGGAGGTGTGCTGGTGTCAGTAATGAAAGACGAAGTGCCAGCAATCTTGCTAACAAGTGCGCCAAATGCGCTCGTTGCCCTTTTGGTTTCGGGTGTTTACGCGACAACTGACGTATGGGATTCACGCGCTGCAAGCGTTGCTGGCATCGCGACAGCGATAGTTGCTCACTATCTTGCACACCGTCTCGGTCTGCAAACTCGACGCGCCGACAGCCCTGCAGCACTCTTGCTGACCCGCAAAAAGCGCGAAGAATAACTACATCAGTCCCGGACAAAAGCCAATGCCCGATCGAACAATATGATTGGTTTTGCAACTAGTTAGTTGTCTGTCTAAAAAGGACTCACCATGCCTGCAGTTTCTGCCGACACTCTCACACTCGCGCGCATTAGTACGCCTGGTGCCGACGTAGCCGACCGCCCCATTCGCTCTGTGACCACTGCACCAAGCGGTTTTGAGGGTGAAGGTTTTCCTGTTCGTCGTGCATTTGCTGGCATTGCAAAAAATATTCTTGACCCGTTCATCATGATGGATCAGATGGGTGAAGTTGATTACCGCCCCTATGAACCACGCGGTACCGACTGGCACCCACACCGTGGCTTTGAAACTGTCACTTACATCATGGACGGAACATTTATTCACCAAGATTCTCACGGTGGCGGCGGCGTAATTTCAGACGGCGCAACGCAATGGATGACAGCCGGACGTGGAATTTTGCATATTGAAACACCGCCTGAAAGTTTGGTTGTCTCTGGTGGTCTTTTTCATGGCCTGCAGTTATGGGTCAACTTGCCATCAAAGCAAAAAATGATCTCGCCTGCCTATCAAAACCTTGAAGCCAACATGGTGAAACTTCTCACCACGCCAGACGCAACTACTCTCATTCGCTTAATTGCTGGCGACATTGATGGCGTTCAGGGTCCAGGCTCTTCTAAGACACCAATTGTCATGGCCCATGCGACTCTTTCACCTGGTGCACGAATGGTGTTGCCATGGAATCCAAAATTCAATGCACTTGCATATGGACTCAAAGGCTCTGGCTTTGCTGATTCAGAGCGAGCGCCCTTTGGTCTTGGTCAAGCAGTCGTCTTTGGTCACGGCGACACAATGACCATTGAGGCAGCAGGATCAACTGCTCTTGATGTCATCTTGTTAGGTGGCCAACCAATTGGCGAACCAGTCGAGCAGTACGGCCCATTTGTAATGAACACTCGCGCAGAACTACAACAAGCTGTCGATGACTATCAGCGTGGTCGATTAGGAGTAATTCCTGCCAACGGCATTCAGCCATTTCGCG
>DOHD01000124.1:2425-4031 GCA_003535455.1 Acidimicrobium sp. | reverse complement strand
ACATATAAATAGGTAGGCGGCGCAAAGAGCGCGCCAGATTCTTTGATGCCGCGCAGGTTTGCCAGGGTCACAATGACGATGAAACCAATGCAAAGTTCAACTCGGTATGGTGCCAAACTCTGAAATGCCGAGATAATCGCTGCGACGCCGGCCGCTACTGATACGGCAACAGTCAAGATGTAATCAACTAAAAGTGATGCGCCTGCGATTAGTGACGGCACTTGCCCCAGGTTCTCACGTGCGACCGTATAGCTTCCGCCACCGGTTGGATATGCATGAATTGTCTGTCGGTAACTGCTGACGACTATGGTCAGCAGCAAAATGACAAGTATCGAAATCGGAATCAAATATTCGAACGCAGTCATTCCGACCGCCGCAAGAGATAAAAATACGATCAGAATTTCTTCGGTTGCATACGCGGTGCTTGAAATTGCGTCGCTAGAAAAGACCGGCAACGCAACTTTTTTTGACAACCGATGATGAGCATCTTCAGAACTGGCGATTGGCTTGCCAATAAAGAATCGCTTAAGCGCAGACGGAGAAATCACCATTTCGGTCTTCTATCCTCGCACAACTGCCAGTATTTGATGCAGTCATTGACGTAGGCTGAAACCCGTGCATGTAGTGATTGTCGGTTGTGGACGGGTTGGTTCGACTCTCGCATTAAGCCTTATTTCTTCTGGTCATAGCGTCGCCGTTGTTGATCGCAAGTCAGATGCGTTCTTTCGACTTCGTGACAATTTTGCCGGTCAAACAATCACCGGCATCGGCTTCGATCGCGATGTTCTCGAACAGGCTGGCATCAAGCAAGCCAGTGCAGTTGCGGCCGTCACCAACGGTGATAATTCGAACATTTTGATTGCTCGAGTCGCTCGAGAAAGTTTCGGTATTGAGAATGTCGTCGCTCGCATCTCAGACCCGAAGCGCGCCGAAATTTACGAGCGACTTGGCATCGCCACCGTTGCGACCGTCAAGTGGACGTCAGATCGCATCTTGCGTCGCATCCTGCCCGACCTGCCGGCAGTCGAATGGACAGACCCGAGTTCGTCGGTTGTTCTTCTCGAGCGTGTTTTGCCCGACAGTTTGGTCGGCGAAAAAGTTCTCGAGCTCGAAATTGAAGGCGCTCGCATCTCGGCGTTGCGCCGTTTAAGTGTTTCGGTCATACCTGACGCGAAAACATTGGTGCAACAGGGTGACATTGCATATATTACGGTCGCTAAAGATTCGGTAAAAGCGCTCGATGAATTTTTGAAGCGAGGCAAGACATGAAAGTTGTCGTCGCAGGCGGTGGCAGTGTCGGTCGTTTCACGGCCGAACAACTTGTGGTCGCAGGTCATGATGTCGTCGTCGTCGAAAATGATCGTGCCGTCGTGCGCAGTTACGGCAAAGAAGAAGAAGAAGCCAAGGGCGTTCGCTGGCATCTCGGTGATGCATGTGATGTCGAAGTTCTTCGTGCAGCCGGCGCCGCAGATGCAGAAGTTGTTGCTGCCGTAACTGGTGACGACGAAGACAACTTGGTTGTTTCGCTGTTGGCAAAACAAGAGTTCGGCGCACCACGCGTGATCGCGCGTGTTAACAACCCGAAAAATCATTGGATGTTCAACGA
>DOHD01000124.1:241-2393 GCA_003535455.1 Acidimicrobium sp. | reverse complement strand
CAAGAAGCAGTTTCAGTTGGCAACTTCGTGAAACTTATGGACTTCAAGGGCGGCAAAGCAGAACTTGCCGAAGTCACTTTGGCTGAGGCGTCACCTGCGTGTGACAAGACGCTGAAAGAGTTGAAGTTTCCGCGAAGTGCAACGGTTGTTGCGATCGTGCGCGATCAAGTTGTGCTCGTGCCCGAGAGCGACACAATTTTGCGCGCTGGCGACGAGGTAATGGTGCTTATTACCGAAGATGCCGAAGCCGCGATTCAAAAAATACTGATCGGCTAAATAATCACCCGAGAAGGGTGTATGCCGGATTCAAAACAACAAGACGACCGCCGTCGCGGTGCGGCACACCGTCGACCATGATGCACTTGCCATGATCGACGCCCGGAATATTGCGACGGCCGCTGAAAATAATCGTTGCCTCGCCCGTGCCGTCGTTGATCACGAGTTCGACGGCAGGCACACCACTGCGCGGTTTGATTCGCATTCGTTTAATCTCTCCCGCAAGTTTTGTGCGCGTACGTGACTTTAAGTCGGCGATATTGACAAAGTCATAATCTTTGAATCGTTCGCAAAGTCGCTCAGAGTCGATTTCAAGATTGTCGGCGGTTAATCGTTTGCCGAATGCTCGAATGCCCATCAGTTTGTCGCCAGTCTGTTTAGTTCTTCTTCTAATTCTAAATCTGAAAGCACACCTATTTTTGTCGTCACGGTGCCGTCTTTGGTGATGAATACCCAAGCCGGTTGATACGGCACACCAAATCGTGCGAAAATTTCGCCCGGGTCGTCGTTGATGTTCGTAAAAGTCAGACCGTTCTCGTTCACGAAATCTTGCATGTCTCCACCGCTGCCGTTCCATGCGACACCCGTGACTTGAACTTTGCCTTTGTAGTTTTTATATGCCGCCTCGACCGAGGATGACTCTGATTTACAAGCCCGTCAACCAGGCGCCCAAAACCAAAGCGCGAGTGGTTGAGTCTCGAGAACTTTTACGCTGTCAAATTTCGCGCCACTCAAAAGTGTTGCGGTGAATTGCGCATTTGCGTCGATCTTTGAATTGATCGCAGCCTGGGGCGGCAAATTCTCAGCGGTCGACTCAGATGCCACGATTGTCGCGTTTGAGTCGATTTGATTCGAGTCTGTTGAACCGTCGGCGCCACAACTGTTTGCAGCAAGAAGTGAAAAAATTAAAACTAAATTTCGCGTGAATTTTGCGCGCGTGAACATCTGTAATGCAGATTAATTGGTCGACGAGTCGAAATTGCGGTTGAGTACGGCAGTCTTTGAGGCCCTAGTCTTTAAGGCGTGAGCACGCGAAAACTGATCTTGGTTTCACTTCTCTGCGGTGTCGCCATTTTGTTGGCAGGTTCGGTGCAATTGTTTCTCTTGTCACGCTAAATCTTTGGCTTGACCCAAGCCTCGACGGCTACGATAAATAAGGCAAATCGTCAGAAAGAGACCCCTTGGCAGACCAATTTGATCTCGTCGTAATCGGTGGAGGTCCTGGTGGCTACGCATCGGCGTTTTACGCGGCGTCGGCTGGCATGAAAGTTGCCTTAATTGAACGCGACACAATCGGCGGCACATGTTTAAATCGCGGTTGCATACCGGCAAAAGCATTTCTCGAAACAGCCGCAGCGAATCGGCATGTCGCTCACGCATCAGAATTTGGTATCAACGCAACTTCGAGTGGCGTAGATTTTGCAGTTAGTCAAACGCGCAAGGCTCGCATCGTTGACGGTTTGGTCAAAGGGTTGACTGGTCTGACCAAGTCGAAGAAAGTCACATATTTTTTGGGCACCGGCTCGCTCGAGGCAAATCGCACCGTGAATATCGTGATGGCTGACGGGACAACCACAAAAGTTCAAGGATCAAAAATTGTGCTTGCGAGCGGTTCGGTGCCACGCACGATCAAGGGGTTTCCGATCGGCGGTTCGATCATGACTTCTGATGAAGTTTTGATGCTGAGCACGATTCCAAAACGCATCGCGATTATCGGTGGTGGCGCGATCGGCTGTGAGTTTGCTTCGACTTTTGCCGATTTGGGTTCGGCAGTGACGATCATCGAAGGCGCACCAAAAATTTTGCCCGGCCTTGACCCAGATGTTGCCAATGTTGTCGTCAAGACTTTCGCCAAGAAAAAAATTGTTATTCGCAC
>DOHD01000124.1:0-168 GCA_003535455.1 Acidimicrobium sp. | reverse complement strand
AATTTTGCCGAACCGGTGAACCCGATGTTTATGCGATCGGTGACCTGATCAACACTCCGCAACTTGCGCATGTTGCTTATGCCGAGGCAATTTTGGCAGTCAAGCACATGCGAGGCGAGAGCGTCGCACCAGTGATGTATGACCGTGTGCCGTGGGCAATTTATTGTC
>DOHD01000035.1 GCA_003535455.1 Acidimicrobium sp. | reverse complement strand
ACTGGGGTCAACTTGGCGCACAAGCACTTGGTGCTGCGACGATTTTGATTGTCAACTTCGGTCTGTCATATGGGTTCTTTAAATTACAGAACCGATTGACCAAAGGCGGTATTCGTTCAAGTGCAGCCGACGAAATCGCCGGTCTCGACAGCGAGATGGGCGTTTCGGCGTACACCGAATTTGAGCTCGTACGCCACAACGGCTCGTGACGAGTTCGTCGCAACTCGCGATGAGTTTGCGATTGTTAGATGCAGGTGTTGCGCAGGGTGCCGAGGTTTTCGATTGTGGTTTCGATGATGTCACCGCGACGTAAAAACCGTTGTGGCGTTCGGCCGGCGCCGACACCAGAAGGCGTGCCGGTGTAAATAACATCGCCCGCAAACAATTCGCAGATGCCCGACAAATAGGCGATGATGTCGGGAATTTCAAAAATCATGTCGTCAGTCTGGGTGTGTTGCATTACTTCACCCGAAACACGGCACGTCATTTCGAGATTGCCACGACTTGACAGTGTTGCAGTGTCGGTGATGTAGGGCCCGATTGCCGCGAAACCCTCGCGGCTCTTGCCCAAACTAAATTGTGGCGGAGTATTGGCGTATTGCAGTTCTCGATCTGAGAAATCTTGACCGACACAAAGACCCGCAAGATGCGACCACGCATCGGCAGGTGAGATATTGCGACCGTCTTTGCCGACAATTGCCACGAGTTCGGCTTCGAAGTCGCATTTTTCTCCGACGAGTTTGATCTGACCATAAGGGCGATTGAGCGAACTTTGAAACTTGGTGAAGACCAACGGTTCTTTTGGCAAACCATGGTTCATTTCGGCGGCGTGTGCCTTGTAATTGACGCCGACTGCAAATATTTGACGCGGTCGAGGCACGGGGCAGTCAAGTTTGTCAAAGTCGAGGGGTACAAAATCGGTTGCCTTGGCCGACGCGAGCGACGCGGCAAGACTGCAGACATCAGACCAACGTTCAATGCAAGCCATCGGTTCGCTCGTCAATTTGCCACCCGAAAATCTTTCGATGTCGATGTATTTGTCTAAAGAGTCGGCGACAAGTATTGCGCGACCGTTGACGCACCCGAAACGCGCTGAAGACATGGTCAAACTCTGTTGCGTGCGATTCGTCGTTGCAATTCTGCTTGACGTTTTTCTTCGCGTTCTTTTTCTTGGCGCTCGCGACGCAGGCGACGCTTTTCGGCGTCGGCCGGTTCATCTTTGCGGGCCTGTGTCAAAAGCGAAGCCCCTGTCGCATTTTTTGAACCGTCAGATTTCGGAATCATGAAGCGTTCGTCTTGTGCGACGAGTTGTTTGAAGCCGTTGAGGCTGACCGAATATTGAACAGCCATCAAGCGCGCCGCATCGAGACCGAATTTTTCGATCACGCCAGGCAGCGTTGTTTTTAAATGCTCAACATTTGGGTCGTCGGCGGCTGTGCCGAGTTCTTCGATGCAGTGTTCGGTGCAAGGCTCGCTTAACAAGACACCGACATTGATATATGACTTGCGGGATGTAAACCCCGCGCGAATCTTGGCGCCGAGCCCGTCTTTGGTGTCGAGTGCGCCGGCTTTGAGGCCAGCGACTTTGGCAAACGGATCGCGCAATTTTTCGGGAAGACTGATTGCCAGAGCGGCAAGCGAGTCGTCTGAGATTGTTGCCAAGACCGCCGCATAGCGACGGTCGATAATGATCTGTTCTTTTGAGGTTGACACGCCCCGAAACTATATCGGGGACGAACGACTACATCACTTACTTCTGGTGAACAGCGCGTAACGCGCTCTACTCAGATAGCGCGGACGTTGTTGGCTTCGGTGCCCTTGCGACCTTGGCCGAGTTCGAACTCGACTTCTTGGCCTGCAACAAGGGTGCGACGCCCGGTGCCTTCAATGTTTGAGAAGTGAACGAAAATATCTGGTTCTCCATCAGAGCGCGAGATAAATCCGTAACCCTTTTCGTCATTGAAAAATTTCACGGTACCGGTTGGCATAGCTTGTACTTCTTTCTTGATTTTTTATTGCACTTCCATGATCGAAAGCGCTGACTCAAGGGTAGCAAGGCACAGGGGCGATTCCTAATTTTTGGAGAGATATCAAGAAGTTATAAGAGCCTGAAATTCGCGAATTCGCATCTGATGCGACGATGAAGTCGTTACATCAGGCAAAGTGCCAAAAGCGCCCGTATTTGAGCGCCAGGTAATCTTCCAGACGATCGACAAGTTCGCCGCGAAGAGTCCACTTCGGTTGATCGCCGACGAATGTCGATACCTATACATACATGGCGAGGGGGCGCTGTCGCCGATGATCGCGTGCCATTGAAGGCCGGGACCAAAGCACGAGGCGCTTCCTGAGCCGAAAGCACCATCACCAGGATCAAAGATGAGTTTGTAAGGTGTCGCAGTTGTTGTTGCCGTAACTGGCCCAGCGGGTGTCGGCACCCACGCAGTGACCGACTTTGGTTGCCAAATTGTTGGGCTCACCCAAAACCAGGTGCCGATGTTGATCAGACCTTGTCGCGCAGGTGGTGCAAACTCGCCGAAAGGTGCGGGTATCAAGTCGTAAGCGATGCTTGCTGCGTTGCGGGCGATTGTTTCAGATGAAACATCGGCGATCCAGTGATATGTCGTGTTTTGATTCGGACAATTTCGGTCGTAGAGACGAAACAAAATTGAGCCGACCGACTTTTCGACCTCATCACCAAAAGTTTGATCGCGACCCGAGTCGCGCGGCAACGACTGCGACCAGTCACACTCGCTCGGCTCACCCGTCGAGTCGTTCTCGCCGATCAAGATGCCCGCGACAATCGTCTTGTCGACGACATCGCCAAAAATATCTCGGACCAAGTTCGAATCTTCGCTGTCGGCGCTGGCGATTTTTGCGTTTATCGCAGAGACAAAAAACACGAGAGCGATCGTGGCGAGAAAATTAAATTTTATGAATCGCATAAATTATCGAAGTAGACCTTTTTATGAATTTGGTAGTTGATCCAACGCCAACTGCCGTCTTGCCACTGCATCGTCCAACTTGAAAGCGACGAGGCGACTTTGTCGTCGTAGATGCCGCCATCCATATAGAGAACGACGGTGTCGTAGACGCAACCGTGCACGATGGCGGTCATCGCGGTCTCGTCTTTTGTAATTGTTTCTACAAAGATTTTGCGCTCGCCGTCACCGGGGCGGGCATAGATGTTGTTTTTGGCGTAGTCGCGAATCATCGCGACGAAGTCGTTGCTGAACTGAGTGCCAAGAATCGTGAATTTGCCGGCGTCGCAAAGTCTGGGTTTGTAGCTGCATTCGCGGCGCCATTTGACGAAGTCTTCGAATTGTTGGGCGACAGAATCGAACGGCGAGGCGACTGGCGAAGGTGGGTTTGAAACAGCCGGTGAACCGTCTGGCGAACTAAGTTGTGAAAAATTTAGTGAGGCGCGGGTGGTTGGCTCGTGCGTGGTTACACATCCGCAAATAACAAAACAACAGAGCGTGAACAGTGCGCCGAGTTTGCGCGTGACAAGAAATTTGGCGCTCATGGTTGAAGTGTTTCTTGATGTGTGCACGAGTGTGAAACTGTGCTGAAAATTACATGATTGTGAAATTTCGTCTGTAGAGTTGATAGACCCCATTTTCAAGGATCTGCGAAATTCAATGACCCAACAGCACCCCGAACTTGCTGAAGAACAGCGGTTTATCGACCACGCATACGACTGCCTCGAGCAGACGCGCAACGACGCGTGGCAGATTCGCGAGATGAACGAGGCGTCGACGGGCGGCACTTTTCAGGCTCGCTACGAGCGCAACGCATTTGACGAAGTTCTCGTCGGGCGTTTGACCCAACTTGATTTAGGTGATGCAGCCCTCGTTTTTGGACGCATCGACCGCTTGACCGAGTCACCCGAAATTTTCGAGAGTTTTCATATTGGTCGCGTGGCGGTCGCCGACTCGAATCGAGAACCTGTTGTCGTTGATTGGCGCGCACCCGTTGCCGAACCTTTTTATCGTGCGACGGGTCGTGAGTCGATGGGTTTGGCGCGACGACGACACTTTGCGGTGCAGGGTCGCGAGTTGCTCGGCATCGAAGATGAACTCTTCGGTGAAGGTCATCTCGGTGTGGGTCACGACGAGGGTCTCGACGGTGCGCCGATTTCAGACGCACCGAAGTTGCGTGGCTACAGCACGCTGTTGACGGTTTTGTCGCGCGGACGAACCGGTCAACTCGGCGACATCGTTGCCACGATTCAAGCCGAGCAAGATGAGATCATTCGTTCGTCGCAACAAGGTGTATTGGTCGTTGAAGGTGGTCCGGGCACCGGCAAGACGGTTGTCGCGCTGCATCGTGCGGCATATTTGCTCTACACATTCAGGTTTCCGCTCGAAGACCAAGGTGTCTTGGTCGTCGGACCAAATCGAGTTTTTTTACGTTACATCGAAAGAGTTTTGCCTTCACTCGGAGAAGCGGGTGTCGAGCAAGTTGTGTTGGCCGATCTGGTTCGTGGCCATAGTTTTTCGGTCAAAGACAACGAAAATGTTGCACGTATAAAAGGTGATTTAAGAATGGCAAAAATCGTCGCCAAAAGTGTCGGTGATCGCCAACGCGCGTTACGCAAAGATTTTGAGGTTGGTTTTGGTGCCGGCTACTTGCGATTGACTGCCCAAGAGTCGGCGACGATCGTGCGCGAGGCAAGGCGGCGCTTTCGTCGCCACAACGCGGCTCATCATTGGGTCGAGACCGAAGTCGTCACGGCGATGATCGCATCGAGCCACAATCAAGAACTCGATCTTGAGTCAACTCGAGATGCGCTGCGCGACTTAAAAGAATTTCAGGCAGTCATTAATTACATGTGGCCGGTGTTGACACCAGCAGAGTTGTTGCACGACCTCTATTCATCAAAGGCTCTGTTGCGGCTTGCCGCGCAAAAAGTTTGTACGCCGGCAGAATACGAGTCGCTCTATCGCCAGCGTGCGGCGAGTCTTGCCGATGCAAAATTCAGTGATGCCGATGTCGCGGTGCTCGACGAGGCTCTCGCGGTTTTGGGCCCGAGACCGCGACGAAGTGGTCGCATCAACGAAGCCGACGAGATACGTACATACGGCCACATTGTGATTGACGAGGTTCAAGATCTTTCGCCTATGCAATTGCGCATGATTTCGCGGCGGTCGTTGAATGGCTCGATGACGATTGTTGGTGATATTGCGCAAGCCACTTCGGCTCATGCACCGGCATCATGGAACGAGGTTCTTGCACACTTGCCAAAGAAAAACCCTTCGCGGGTCATAGGTCTGACGGTCGGCTATCGAATTCCAAAACAAATTATGGATTTGGCGACCAAGGTGATGCATGTCGCCGCGCCACACCAGGTTTCACCAGTTTCTGTGCGCGAAGGTGAATGTGCGCCAAAAATTGTGGGTTGCAAGTCGGCCGAGTTGATGGCCGAGTTGATGGCCGAAACCAAAAATCTTGTTGCCGAATTGAGCGATGGCAACGTGGCGATTGTTTGTCCCGACGAAATGAGCGAAGAAATTTGTCGCGCTCTTGACGGTGCGAAAATTAATTATGGCCGCGCCGGCGCCTCGGGTATCGAAAGTGGCTTGACGGTTGTGCCAGTCAGCGTCGTCAAAGGTCTAGAACTTGACGGCGTTATTGTCGTCGAGCCAGCAAAAATAATGGCTGCACAAACTCATGGTCTGCGGGCGTTGTATGTGGCATTGACGCGGTCAACTCGGCGTTTGAGCGTGTTGCATAGCGAGGCCCTGCCAGCGGCGATGGCCAGTTAATTAGAGTTTTTAACTAGAAATTTTTCAGCGAGTCGATAATCAGGGGCAAGAAGCGCAACGCCTTGTCGGCGTCGGCTGGTCGGTTGCGTTCGACCGAACTTTTTGCCAACGCCACGACGCGGTCAAAGTCGGCCGCAAGTTGGTCGCTTAACTGCAAGATTTTCGGTCGAACAACATCGTTGATCAAGGTGATTTGGTCGAGGTGACTGGCGGCGGCTTTACGGTCTGACTTTTGCATCGCGCCACTTAGTGCATCGACACTTTGCAACATCTGAGCAAGAAGTTCGTCGCTTTCGAGCCGCGGGTCGATCGTGGTGACAGTTGAGAGAGTTGTCAGGTCTTCGACCGATGCGTTTTTGACGGTTGTTGTCGGCGCCGATTCGTTAATGGTTGTGGCACAACCAGATATCACAACGACGAATGCCACGGCGGCTTTCAACATTATTTTTTTGTCGTAACAAGCAGGCGACTGCTGATGAACGAATCGATCTGCGTCGGCGCTGAATCTGCCGAGTCGGTCATCAACACGCTGACA
>DOHD01000031.1:26182-26393 GCA_003535455.1 Acidimicrobium sp. | reverse complement strand
GTGATGGCGATGCACAAATTGTTTTGGTTGCCGATGGGCCATCTGGTTATTCGCGACTCTCTCGCACGATAACGCTCGGTCAATTGGCGGGTTCTAAATCGGCACCAGTTTTTGAGATAGCCAAAATCGCCGAAGACCTAGCCGATAGTTGTTGGGTGCTCACTGGTGCAAGCACCGGCATTGTCAATCAATCTCTTGAACGACACGGCCC
>DOHD01000031.1:24554-26134 GCA_003535455.1 Acidimicrobium sp. | reverse complement strand
GAACTTTGCGACCATGGCGACCCGCTCGATTCGACTCGCAACGACGCGCTTGTGCAGTTGGCGATGCGACACAACTTGCAGTGCATCGCCACCAACGATGTGAGTTATGCATCGTTGCGTGATTATCGACTCGCAGTCGCGCTTGCAGCAGTTCGTCAACGGTCAAGTCTCGATGAGATCGATGCTCACTTGCCACCGGCGCCGAGCGCCTATATTCGCAACGCCAAAGAGCAGATTCGTCGGTTTGGTCGTTACCCCGGTGTCGTCGAGCTAACAACTGAGATCGCCAAGGCTTCGGCATTCGACTTGTCGTTGGTCGCGCCGAAACTTCCTCCGTTTGTTTGCCCAGACGGCCTCGACGAAATTTCATATTTGCGACGCTTGGCAGAACAAGGTGCGACCCGCAGATATGGTGCTCGACCGATAAACAGTCTCGAAGATCTTTCGTTGCGCGCCCGAGCATGGAAGACGATCGATCACGAACTCGAAATCATCGAGCAACTTGGTTTTGCAGGTTACTTTTTGGTCGTTTTCGACATCGTGCAGTTTTGTCAGCGTTCAAACATTTATTGTCAAGGGCGGGGCAGTGCAGCCAACAGCGCGGTTTGCTTCGCCCTAGATATCACCAAGGCTGACGCTGTTTCTTTGGGTTTGTTGTTCGAGCGCTTTTTGTCGGCAGACCGCGATGGCCCGCCAGACATAGACATCGACATCGAAAGCGGTCGTCGCGAAGAAGTAATTCAATATGTTTTCAATCGCTACGACCGTCATCATGCGGCACAAGTCGCCAATGTGATCACATATCGCTCGCGTTCGGCTGTTCGCGATATGGCTCGAGCGTTGGGGTTTGCCCCCGGCCAGCAAGACGCCTGGAGCAAGCAAGTTGGCATGCACGGCTCGTTGTCGAACCCCGAGAACACTCAGCACGAAATACCTGCTCAAGTTTTAGATCTTGCGCGTCAAGTTTTAGATGCACCGCGACACTTGGGCATTCACTCTGGCGGCATGGTGATTTGCGATCGACCAGTCAGCGAGGTCTGCCCAGTCGAGTGGGGTCGCATGAAAGATCGCAGTGTTTTGCAATGGGACAAAGATGATTGCGCCGCGATCGGTCTCGTCAAATTTGATCTTTTGGGTTTGGGCATGCTTTCGGCCCTGCACAACGCAGTCGATCTAATCGCCGAGTTTCGTGGCGAACAAATCGACCTGGCGATGATTCCGCAAGAAGACGAGGTGTATGCGATGCTGTGTCGCGCCGACACGGTGGGTGTTTTTCAGATTGAGTCTCGTGCCCAAATGGCCACGTTGCCCCGACTCAAGCCGCGAAGGTTTTACGACTTGGTTGTCGAAGTTGCGCTTATTCGTCCTGGTCCAATTCAGGGCGGCTCGGTTCATCCATACATTCGGCGGCGCAACGGCGAAGAACCGGTCACATATTTGCATCCGCTTTTAGAAAACAGTTTGGGCAAAACCCTGGGCGTGCCGTTGTTTCAAGAGCAGTTGATGCAAATGGCGATCGACATCGCCGGCTTCACCCCCAACCAAGCCGATGAGTTGCGCCAAGCCATGGGTTCAAAACG
>DOHD01000031.1:20200-24545 GCA_003535455.1 Acidimicrobium sp. | reverse complement strand
GCCGACGAAATTTTTGAAAAAATGCAGGCGTTCGCTAGTTACGGGTTCCCAGAGAGCCACTCGGTTTCGTTTGCTTATCTCGTCTATGCATCTTCTTATATAAAGTTTCACGAGCCGACGGCTTTTTATGCCGCGCTGTTGAACGCCCAGCCGATGGGTTTTTGGTCGCCACATTCGCTCGTGCAAGATGCACAGCGACATGGGGTGGTCGTGTTGAGCCCAGATTTGAACGCTTCAAAAGCTACGGCGACTTTAGAGCCTCACGACAACTCAGCCGGCGGTTTTGCTTTGCGTCTCGGCATTTCAAGCGTGCGCGGCATCGGTGACGAACTCGCAAAAGCAATCGAAGTTGCGCGACCGTTCACAACCATGGAAGACCTCGTTCGTCGCGTGCCTCAACTCAGTTTGTCGCAAATAGAAACCTTGGCAACATCGGGGGCCTATTCGCAGTGTTTCGAAATATCTCGCCGCGACGCACTCTGGTCGGCGGGCGCGGTTATTCAAAGTCGGCCCGAGCGATTGGCGGGCGTGACGACCGGCAACGATTCACCACAATTGCCGGGCATGCAGCCGATCGAAAAATCGATCTGCGATCTTTGGTCGACCGGCATTTCTATCGATGGTCACCCCACTCAGTTTGTGCGCAACCAGTTGAATCAACTCGGTGTGGTTGTGGCCAGCGACATGGCAAAGGTCGAAAACGGTTCAAAAATATTTGTCGGAGGGGTGATCACCCATCGTCAGCGCCCTTCGACTTCGCGAGGTGTCACATTTTTCAGCCTCGAAGACGAAACTGGTTTGATCAATGTCATAGTTTCGCAAGGTTGTTTCAAAAGATTTCGTCACGAGGCGATCAACGCTTCGGCATTGCTCGTGCGTGGCAAAATCGAGTCTTCACAAGGCGTGATCAACATCATCGCCGAGCATTTGAGCGAACTTAAAATCGCCACGCGGGGCGTAAGTTCAAGAGATTTTCGCTGATGCGGCAACGACACCGAGCAAAAGTTCAAGAAATTTTTGCCGTGGCGGCTACGACGCCGAGCAACACGAACACGACGCCCGCAACATATCGCTGAATAAACGGCAATGCCTTGCCTTTGACCAGAGTTTCACGCAAAGAACTAGCCGTGAGGGCATAGATGCCGTCTGTAACAAATCCACAAATCACGAATACGGCGCCGAGCGACAACGACTGCAGTGCGTTAGACGATTTCTCTGGGTCGATAAATTGCGGAAGAAACGAAAGAAAAAACAACGCAACTTTCGGGTTCAGGGTGTTGATAATAAAGCCCTGACGAAACGCCTGAACTTTTGTCATCGCATCAGCCGATGAGTCGACTTCTTGGGGTTGGCGCGAAATTGTGCGCAAGCCAACAAGCACCAGATATGACGCGCCAAGATATTTGACTATGTTGAAGGCATTTTCTGATGTTGCCAAAATTGCCGATAAACCAACGGTGGCGGCCAAGACATGCATGAAAGTGCCGAGCTCGAGACCGAGAACCGAGGCGAGACCGATTGAGCGACCGTTGGCGACGCTGCGATTGACGATATAAATGACCGCTGGTCCGGGTATCACGAGCAACGCAACTGATGCGATTGCAAACGAAACCAACGAGTTGAAGTCAGGCATTATTCGGTTTTATTCTGCTGGTTGTTCGTTTAGAGCTTCGTTGAAGCCGCGATACATTTCGTAGATTTCTTTGCACGCTTGACACATTGGCAACTGTTTTGGATCTCGCGAAGGCACCCAAACATGGCCGCACAGTGCCTCTAGTGGTGTGCCGTTGATGCGCGCTTCGAGCACTTTTGCGGCCGCCGATTCGTCTTTGTCTGTTTTGACGATGTGGGCAACAAGCGGCTTTCCGGTTTGCAAGACATGTTCTGTTTGTCGTTCGACGATTGTGTCGGGCGAGGTCTGAGTCGTTGATGATCGCACAGAGAACACACTTAATTTAATCACTTAATTTCGTTTGAATTTCGCTCTAGCAATGAATGACCGGCAACATCTAGACTGCAAGGCATGCCGATGTATGAGTTTCGTTGCCGCACCTGCGATGAAGTTTTCGAAGAACGACGTGCGATGGCGGCTGCCAATGAGCCGGCCAAATGTTCGCAGGGTCACGAAAATGCGGTGCGACTGCTATCTGTTTTCGCCTCGGTTGGCGGCGGCAGCAATGCTTCGGCCGTGCCAGCAATGCCCGCACCAAAAATTGGCGGGTGCGGCTCTGGCTGCGGTTGCCACAGTTAACTGCGACTACGCGCTAGATGCGTTATTGCAAGATACATGTCTCGCCATGGGCGACAAGAAACCAATCAGTTAAAACAAGACCCGCATCTTGACAGCGGTTTTTGGCCATAAAAAATTGTGATGTGTCTGAGATGTCTTGCCCGGTGCCTTGGCGTGCGCTGAGCAGGCAGATTGTTTCGGCCGAGTCGATATTGATCGCCGCACCAATGATGCGTTCAATTATTTGGGTGAGTTTAAGTTTTGAGTCGAAGGCAAAAATGCCGACACCACGTTGCTGTTGATCGCAGCACAGGGCGATTGTTTCGTGGCGCAAAGGTCTTGAGAGCGCGAGTGCGAACACGCCTAGTTTTTCTGCGAATGTCGTGATCGGGTCGAGATGTGCTCGTGGCACATCTGAAAGTTGTGTAATGGTGTGAAGCATTCGCTCACCGTAGCGAGCGGGTGTTACGCGTTTACGAAACTTACCGCCAGATAAACAAGCGCAATAGAAATCGCAATTGGTGCGAATACTTCAAAAAGCTTCGAGATGGTTCTCTTGCTCGGGTTGAGCAAGAACAGACTGCAAATCGCCCCCGCTATCGCCCCGCCGAAGTGTCCGCCAATTGAGATGCCAGGTATCACGAGGGTGATCACAATATTCAACACGAACGTCATGCCGATGCCGGTCTGCATCGGGTTGATTCGATCGCGTCGAAGGCCGACGACTGCTGCCGCCATAAGACCAAATACGGCCCCAGATGCACCGCCCGTGATCGCATCGGGGCTCATTATCAGCGCGCCAACTGATCCGCCCAAAAGTGCTGTGAGATAAAGCAGAGCAAATCGCAGCGAGCCGATTTTGTGTTCAAACAACTGACCGAGCTGATAGGCCAACAACATGTTCATCGCCACATGAAAGACGCCGAAGTGAACGAAGCCGCAACTCAGCAATCGATACCACTCGCCCTGTTCTAAAAACTGCCGTGAGATGACGAAATTTATCGATGTCTTGTCGAAACCCGAGAGCGACATCCATAAATAAAGACCGACGTTGATCGAGACGATTGCGTTCGTGACGGGTGTGTTGTTCGCCGATTTGTCAAAAGCAGGTCGTGGCTGACGCGCCGACCGGGGTCTGCGTGGTGATCGCCGATTTCGCGGTGATTGAGATGACTGTTCTGACTGCGTCGCAGACTGCTGTGCGCGAGGCAACGGCGGCGGAAGTTGAGGTGGCGGAAATGTCACAAAATTATGCGTGAAGTTTTAATGCTTCTTGACGATTTGCAAGAAACCACCTAACCGTCTCGGCGAGACCATGCTCAAAATCGGTGGATGCGTGCCAACCCAGTTCGCGCTCGGCGCGAGAGGCGTCGACTCGGCGTCGGGGTTGGCCATCGGGCCGAGAAGAATCCCAGACGAGTTCGCCAGTAAAGCCCACAATTCGTGCAATCGTTTCTGCAGTTTCTCGTATTGTGATCTCGCGGTTGTTGCCCAAATTTAGTGGCTCCNNCGGTTGAATCGTGCAGTTCGCTGGCCAACAAAATTGCTCGCGCAGCATCTTTGACATATAAATAGTCACGGCTGGCAGAACCCGTGCCCCAAACATCGATCTTGTCGTGACTCTGTTCTTTGGCTTCGACACATTTTTTGATCAGTGCAGGTATTACATGCGAAACATCGGGATGAAACTTGTCGCCAGGACCGAACAAATTGGTGGGTATCAAGAACGCGAACTTCTGACCATATTGTTGGGCGTTTACTTGTGCGTGTACCAACAGCGCTTTTTTGGCGATGCCATATGGTGCGTTCGTCTCTTCGGGGTAGCCGTCCCAAATTGACTCTTCACGAAACGGCACAGGTGTGAACTTCGGATAACTGCATACCGTGCCGAGCAGAATTGTTTTTTCAACGCCGGCGATTCGTGCGGCCTCGATTGTCTGGGTGCCCATCAACAAATTGTCGAGATATAGCGGCGCTGGTGCAACTTGGTTGTAGCCGATGCCGCCGACACGCGCGGCCAAGTGCACGACATGACTTGGTTTGTGCGTTGCGAATAGTTCGAGCGCGACGCCAGGCACCGTGAGATCGGCTTGCTTGTGAGTCGGGGCGATCACC